>VSBZ01000066.1:0-20253 GCA_047459215.1 Micromonosporaceae bacterium
CCAGGCTTCCCCCCGCCGTACCGGCACCGGGACGAGGCCGTCGTCGCCCGGGCCGCCCAGGACGACGACGCCACCGTAGAGCGGGTAGGGCAGGTGGGCGCCGATCGCGTCGAGGTTGATCCTCCGGGCCTGGAGCACCCCGTCACGGTTCTCGACCGGCGTGCCACCGCTCTCTCCGGGGTGGATACGCCCCACCACGGTGACCTGGCCGCCCGGCGGTGCGGGCACCCGCGGCGTGACGGTCATCCCCTCCTGCGCGGGCGGGAGCCATCCCCGGTCCACCAGCAGCGCCGCGCCGCCCTCGAGCACCAACGGGGTCAGCACCTCGTACCCGACCCGGCCGTTCACGGTCCGTCCCCGCACCAGCACCTGGTGGTCGGCGTCGTACCGTCCGGTGGCCGTCACCCACGACCACCTGGCCGTCTCCGGCACCTGCGCGCCCACATCCCGGCCCGCGCCCGGCGGCGTGACCAGCCGTTCCACGGGAACGGGGTCGCCCGTGGCGTCGATCCGGGCGTTGATCTCGCTGCGGGTGTGGTAGCGGCTCAGCTGCCACCCGCCGAGCAGCACCATCACCGCCGCGACGACCAGCGTCCCGGCGAGAATGCCCAGCCAGCGGGGCGTGAGCAGGAACCGGTACACACGCCGAAGGCTACCGGGCGGGGACGGTGGCCTCCCCGTGTCGGGCCGGCGGTCACCGTCGTGGTCCGGTATCCTCGCCCGCGACCGGTGGTGGCGGTCACCCCGACCCACCGGTTCCGCGGGCCCAGGAGGCGTGTCGACGGTGACTGCAGACGTGGTGCCGGCCTTCCCGACCCTCACCGTCGCGACCCCTCGGGTGCAGGTGCGGCCGATCGAGCCGGGTGACGCCGACGCGGTCGCGGAGGTGTTCGCCGACCGGCAGACCCGGCGGTGGCTGCCGACCTCGGCCATGCCGGGGGAGATCGACGCCGACGCGTGGTGCAGCGACCTGGCCGTGCGTGCCCGGGCTGACGGCGACGGCGACCACTACGGCGTCATCCGGCGTGAGGACGACCGGCTGGTGGGGTGCCTGTGGGTCCAGCGCACCGACTGGTCGACGCGCTCGACGGAGATCTCCTACGCCATCGCGTCGTCGGCACGTGGGTTCGGCCTGGCGGCCGAGGCGGTGGACGCGCTGGCGATCGCGCTGTTGACCGAGCACGGCTTCCAGCGGATCGAGATGCGGGTGGCCCCGGGGAACACCGCCTCCCGCCGGGTGGCGGAGAAGGCCGGCTTCACGTACGAGGGGCTGCTGCGCAACGCCGGCAACCTGCGCAGCGGGCGGGTGGACCTGGAGGTGTGGTCCCTGGTGGCGGCCGACGTCACCTGACGGTCCCACGCGGCTCACGCCCCGGCCCTCGACGCTGCGGCCGCTGACGCCCGGTCGCCGATGCCCCCCGGCACGCTCCGCCGCTGACGTCCCGGTCGCTACGGTTCAGCCGCTGAGGCCGGGCGGGCCGGCGACCCGGCGGCTGACGGCCCGGCCCGGCCGTCAGCGCACCATGGACCGTGGTGGCGGTGTGAAGTCGAGCACGGGCTCGCCGGCCAGTGCGTCCCGCAGGGTACGAGCGACCGACTGGACCGACTGCTCCGAGCGGCCGCCGCCGACCGCGTTGAACGGGTTGTCCGGGTCCGCGGTGAAGCTGGCGGCCACCAGCTGCGGGGTGAAGCCGACGAACCACGCGGTGCGGTTGCTGTCGGACGTCCCGGTCTTGCCGGCCACCGGGCGGCCGACCGTCCGGTACACCCCGGGCGCGGTGGACCAGCCGCCGCAGCTGCCGCGGGCGGCGCCGTACCCGGTGACGCACCGCGCCGCGTCGGTGGCGGCGCGCGCCACGTCCGCGCTGACCGCCTGCCGGCACCGCGGCTGGGCGACCGGGACCTCCTCGCCGTCCGGGTTGGTCCAGGTCACCTCGCTGCCGTCGGGCCGCTTGATCGACACGACCGGCAGGGGCTCGCAGTAGACGCCGTCGGCGGCACCGACCGCGTACGCCGCGGCCATCTCCACCGGCGTGGTGTCGGCGACGCCCAGCGTGAACGCGCCCCAGCCGTTGGCCCGTTCCGGCGAGGCCATCCGCTGGTCGACCTCGGTGCGCCACCGCAGGCCGAGGCGCTCGGCCATGCGGACCGCCTTCTCGGCCCCGATCCGTTCCTCCAGCTGGACGAAGAACGTGTTGACCGACTTGCCCAGGCCGGACCACATGGTGTGGGTGCCGGTCATCGCCCCGCTGGCGTTCTGCGGGCACCAGCGGCCGCGGCAGCTGCCCGGCTCGCCCGGGCCGGCCGGGTAGCTGGACACGTACCGGTGGGGTGCCCGGATCCTGACCGACAGCGGGATCCCCTCCTCCAGGGCGGCCAGCAGGACGAACCACTTGAACGTCGAACCGGCCTGGTAGCCGGGCACGCCACCGCCGCCCAGCAGCGGGTTGACGGTGTTCGGGTAGTTGCCCACGACCTCGCCCCGCTTGGCCGGGTCGGTGTGCGGGCCGTTGCCGGACTGGTCGAGCGAGTACGTGCGGTTGACCGCCGCGGCCTTGATCAGGCCGGTTCCGGGCTCCAGCACCACCGTCCCGTGTGCGTACGGGCTGCCGATCGGCTCCTGCGAGACCACGTGCTCCTGCGCGATCTCCTGGATCCTCGGGTCGATCGAGGTGACGACCGTGTAGCCGCCCCGGCGCAGCTCGTTCTCCCGCTCCAGCGGGTCGGCGCCGAACGCCGGCTGGGACAGCCACCAGTTGCGGAACATGTCGCAGAAGAAGCCCCAGTCGTTGTGGTCGCGGGGCACCGAGACGCAGTCGTTGGGCGGGTCGCTGAGGCGCAGCTCGATCGGCCGGCTCTTCTCCTGTTCGGCCGCCTCCGCGGAGATGTACCCCAGGTCGCGCATCCGGTCCAGGACGAAGTTGCGCCGCTCGGTGGCGGCCCGCGGATCCTCGGCGGCCGGGTCGTACGCGGTGGGGGCCTGGACGAGCCCGGCCAGGGTCGCGGCCTCGCCCAGGGTCAGCTCGGACGGGTGCTTCGAGAAGAAGATCTCGGCCGCGGCGTAGACGCCGTACGCGCGGTGGCCGAAGTAGGCGCGGTTGAGGTACTGCTCGAGGATCTCCGCCTTGGAGATGTGCTTCTCCACCTCCACGGCCAGGCGCGCCTCGCGTAGCTTGCGCCGGTTGGTCTGCTCGGTCGCCGCCTTGGCCTCGGCGGCGGTCCGGGCGCCGTCGCGCAGCGCCATCCGCACGTACTGCATGGTCAGGGTGGAGGCACCCTGCTCGATGCCGCCGGCCTGGGCGTTGGCCACCATCGCCCGGGCGATGCCCTGCGGATCCACCCCGTTGTGCTGGTAGAACCGGCTGTCCTCGATGGCGATGATCGCCTGCTGCAGGAACGGGGAGATCTCGGTGAGCTTGGTGTACCTCCGGTGCTCCTCGTAGAACATGGTCAGCAGCGTCTTGCCGTCGTTGGCGTAGACGTACGTGGTCTGCGCCGGCGGCGGCGTGGACAGCACCGGTGGCAGGTTCTTCAGGACGGCGGTCCCGCGGTCGACGGCCAGACCGCCGATCGCGGCGACGGGGTAGAGGGCCGCGGCGAGGATCACCCCGGCGATGACACCAGCGCGCGCCAACGGGGACACGCGCTCCCGGAACGCGCGGAGAGCTCTCACGCCCTCAAGATAGGAGATTTCCCGCTATTTCAGCATGGAAAGGGCGACCTACTCGCCAGTGGCCTCGTCGCCAGCCTCCACGGCTTCCTCGGCTTCCGCGGCCTCCCGGGCCTCCTCGGCCTCGGCGGCCTCCCGGGCCTCCTCGGCCTCCCTGGCCTCGTCCGACGACCGGTCGGGTCGGCTGGCCGTCACACCGCCCAGCTCGTCCAGGAACGACTGCGCCCACCGGTTCACGTCGTAGATGCGGAGGTGGCGCTGCATGATGCGCATCCGGCGCTTGGCCTCGGCGGGCGACACGTTGATGGCGCGCATCAGCACCTCCTTCAGGCCCTCCGCGTCGTACGGGTTGCACAGGAACGCCTGGCGCAGCTCGGCCGCCGCGCCCGCGAACTCGCTGAGCACCAGCGCCCCGCCGGTGTCCCGACGCGCGGCCACGTACTCCTTGGCCACCAGGTTCATGCCGTCCCGCAGCGGCGTGACGAGCATGACGTCGGCGGCGCAGTACAGCGCGGCCAGCTCGGTGCGGCTGTAGGACTGGTGCAGGTAGTGGACGGCGGGTACGCCCACCCGGCCGAAGTCGCCGTTGATGCGACCCACCTCCTGCTCCACCCGCACCCGCAGGGTCCGGTAGTGCTCCACCCGCTCGCGGCTCGGCGTCGCCACCTGGACCATCACCACGTCCGGGACCTGCAGGCGCCCCTCGGCCAGCAGCTCCCGGAACACCTTGAAGCGCACCTCGATCCCCTTGGTGTAGTCCAGCCGGTCGACGCCGAGGATGACCGTGGTCGGGTCGCCGAGGTCCGCGCGGATCTGCTTGGCGCGCGCCTGCACCGCCTCGCTGGCGGCCAGCCGCTCCATCTCGGCGGTGTCGATCGAGATGGGGAAGGCCCGGGACTTCACCTCCCGGTTGTCGACCTTGATGACGTGGCCGGAGTAGCGCAGCCCGAGCAGGTGCCGGGCGAGGCGGACGAAGTTCTGCGCGGCCAGCCGCTGCTGGAAGCCGACCAGGTCGGCGCCGAGCAGGCCGCGCAGGATCTCCACCCGCTGCGGCATCTGCATGAACAGCTCGATCGGCGGGAACGGAATGTGCAGGAAGAAGCCGATGCGCAGGTCCGGCCGGAGCTCGCGCAGCATGGCCGGCACCAGCTGAAGCTGGTAGTCCTGCACCCACACGGTGGCGCCCGGCGCGGCGACCTCGGCGGCGGCGGCGGCGAACCGGGCGTTGACCTCCCGGTAGGCCTCCCGCCACCGTCGCCGGTACACCGGCGTCTCCACCGCGTCGTGGTAGAGCGGCCAGATCGTGGCGTTGGACTGACCCTCGTAGTACCGCTCCAGGTCGTCGGCGGTCAGCGGCACCGGGTGCAGCCAGACCCCATCCATCTCGAACGGCTCGGGTGCCGGCCCCACGCCGCCGGCCCACCCCACCCACGTGCCGCCACGGGCGGCCAGCACCGGGAGAAGGGCGGTCACGAGCCCACCAGGGCTGCGCTGCCACTCCCGCCCCGTCTCGGTGATCACTTCGTCGACCGGTAGCCGGTTGGCGACCACGACAAACGAACTACGGCCCGTCAACCGGGGCACCTCCCGCGCTACTGTTGGTGCCGTCCAGCTTACTGTTGCCGCTGTGATTTACGCGGATGCGGCGTTATCGGGGTGTCCCGGACCGGTTGGGCGCCCCGCTGCCCGGCTGGGAAGATAGTCGACGGCACCCGCGCACCCACGAGACCCACGGAGGTAGGGCGTTACCGTGGCCCAGTTCATCTACGTTCTCGAGAAGGCCCGCAAGTCCCACGGCGACAAGGTCGTGCTCGACGACGTCACCCTGGCGTTCCTGCCGGGGGCCAAGATCGGGGTGGTCGGCCCGAACGGCGCCGGCAAGTCGAGCCTGCTGCGGATCATGGCCGGGCTGGACCGCCCCAGCAACGGCGAGGCCCGGCTCATGCCCGGCTACACCGTGGGCCTGTTGGCGCAGGAGCCGCCGCTGACCGAGGACAAGACCGTCCGGGAGAACATCGAGGAGGCGGTCGCCGACGTCAAGGCCAAGCTCGCCCGGTTCAACGAGGTCGCCGAGAAGCTGGCGGTCGAGTACTCCGACGAGCTGATGGCCGAGATGGGCAAGCTGCAGGAGGAGCTGGACCACGCCGACGCGTGGGACCTGGACTCCAAGCTCGAGCTGGCCATGGACGCGCTGCGCTGCCCGCCCGGCGACACCCCCGTGTCCGTGCTGTCCGGCGGTGAGCGGCGCCGGGTGGCGCTGTGCAAGCTGCTGCTGCAGCAGCCGGACCTGCTGCTGCTCGACGAGCCCACCAACCACCTGGACGCCGAGAGCGTCCAGTGGCTGGAGCAGCACCTGGCCAAGTACCCGGGCACGGTGCTGGCGGTCACCCACGACCGCTACTTCCTCGACAACGTCGCCAACTGGATCCTGGAGCTGGACCGCGGCCGGGCCTACCCGTACGAGGGCAACTACTCCACCTACCTGGAGAAGAAGGCCGAGCGGCTGCAGATCCAGGGCCGCCGGGACGCCAAGCTGCGCAAGCGGCTGGCCGAGGAGCTGGAGTGGGTACGCTCCAACGCCCGCGCCCGGCAGACCAAGAGCCGCGCCCGGCTGGAGCGGTACGAGCAGATGGCGGCCGAGGCGGAGAAGACCCGCAAGCTGGACTTCGAGGAGATCCAGATCCCGCCCGGGCCGCGCCTGGGCAGCCTGGTCATCGAGGTGGAGAACCTGGTCAAGGGCTACGGGGACCGGCTGCTCATCGACAACCTGAGCTTCTCGCTGCCGCGCAACGGGATCGTCGGGATCATCGGCCCCAACGGGGTCGGGAAGACCACGCTGTTCAAGACCATCGTCGGCCTGGAGAAGCCGGACTCCGGCACGGTGCGGATCGGGGAGACGGTCAAGCTGGCGTACGTCGACCAGCAGCGGTCGGGGCTGGACCCGAACAAGACCGTCTGGGAGGTGGTCTCCGACGGCCTGGACCACCTGATGGTCGGCAAGGTGGAGATGCCGTCGCGGGCGTACGTGGCGGCGTTCGGGTTCAAGGGCCCGGACCAGCAGAAGCCGGTGGGCGTGCTGTCCGGTGGCGAGCGCAACCGGCTCAACCTGGCGTTGACGCTGAAGATCGGCGGCAACGTGCTGCTGCTCGACGAGCCCACCAACGACCTGGACGTGGAGACCCTGTCCAGCTTGGAGAACGCGCTGCTGGAGTTCCCCGGCTGCGCGGTGGTGATCTCGCACGACCGGATGTTCCTGGACCGGGTGGCCACCCACATCCTCGCCTGGGAGGGCGACGAGGAGAACCCGGCGAAGTGGTTCTGGTTCGAGGGCAACTTCGAGTCGTACGTGCGGAACAAGGTGGAGCGGTTGGGTGAGGAGGCCGCGCGGCCGCACCGGGTCACCCACCGCCGGCTGACCCGGGACTGACCGGCCATGGGGCCGCTGGCCTCCCCGGACGCCCGGGCGTTCCTGGCCCGGCTGGCACACCTGGACCCGTCGGCGGTGGTGCGGCTGCGTCCTGCGGGGCGCGGCCGCACGGCGCTGTGGGGACGGGTGCCGTGGGGGCCGCTGGTGACCCGGGAGGTGGACGCCGACGTCGACGGCGACCTCACGGTGGCCGCCGCCGAGGCGCTCGCGACCGGCGACCTGCCGGCGCAGCGGTACGACCGGCTGTGGCGCTGGGCGCTGCCGCCGGGTGCGGGCACGGTGGTCGAGGAGGTGCCGTCGGCGACGTTGCGTGACCTCGCCGAGGCGGCGGCGGGGACGCTACGGGTGGCCACCGGCGGTGGCACCGCCCGCGCGGTGGGTCCGCGCCGGCTGCGGGACGCGCTGCTCGACCACGTGGCCATCATCGTGCAGCCGGACAGCGGCGGCGCCACGGTGGAGGTCCGCCAGCGGCTGGTTCAGGCGACGGTGCGGATGGGGTTCCTCGCCGGCGACGACACGCCGGTCCGGGTGAGGACCGCCGGCGCCTGGGTGGGCCTGTCGGCGTACTACGGCACCGCGTGGCTGGCGCCGCCCGGCCCGCTCACGCTGCGCCCGGTGACTGCCCGCCCGGCTGCTCCTCCGGCACGTTGACCATGAAGTGGGCCGCTCGCACCAGGTAGTCCCACAGGCGGGCGTCCTGCTCCGGCGGGAGGTTGAGGGTGTCCATGGCCCGCCGCATCTGGGCCAGCCACGCGTCCCTCTCGACCGGCCCGATCCGGAACGGCGCGTGCCGCATCCGCAGCCGCGGGTGGCCGCGGCGCTGCGAGTACGTGTTGGGGCCGCCCCAGTACTGCATGAGGAACAGGGTCAGGCGCTCGGCGGCCGGGCGCAGGTCCTCCTCCGGGTACAGCGGCCGGAGCACGGGGTCGGTGGCGACGCCGGCGTAGAACTCGTCGACCAGCTTGCGGAAGGTCGGCTCGCCGCCGACGAGGTCGTAGAACGAACCTGCCTCGGGCATGGGGAGAGCGGTGCTCACCGCTCCATGGTGCCAGGGTCGGCCGGCCGGTCGGCGGGACCGCGCCCGGACGCGTGCGCCGCGTCGGGGTGAGCCCCGCCGCACGGCACCGGCGCGTCCGCGTCGGGCGGCCGGGGCGCGGCGTCGACCGTGCCGTCGGGGACCTCGGCCGCCTGGTCGGCGCCTCCGGTCTCAGCGATCCGGTTGGCGCGCTCGGTCTCGGCGATCGCCCGGTTGAAGAACTCCAGGGGCGGCCAGCGCAGCGCCAGGACGCCCATGAGCAGCACCCCGGCGGCACTCCAGAACCCCACCACCTGGTGGATCGGCAGCAGCTCGGTGAGCAGGCCGGACCCGAGCACGGCCACGCCCTGGATGATCTGCACCCCGGAGTTCATCACCCCGAACGCGCGGGCGCGGTACCCGTGCCGCAGGATCTGCACGAACAGGCCGTTGAGGGTCGGCATGATGCCGGCGACGATGAACCCGCAGATGCTGGCCATGGCCACCACGCCCACCAGCCCGGGCTCGGTCAGGGCCGGGACCAGGGACAGCGGCGCGGCCACCGCGAACAGGGGCACGAGCCGGCGCCGCACGCTCGGGGTCAGCAGCCGGCTGATGAGCACGCCGCCCAGCACCACCCCGAGCGGGTTCGCCACCATGATCAGACCCTGGTAGAAGCCCCGCCGGCTCTCCTCGCCGGCGACCAGCTCGTCCGCCCACCCGATCGCCAGGCCCTCGGGCAGGATGGCGAACAGCATCGAGGCGAACACGATGACCGCGATCGCCCGCAGCGGCGGAGTGCCGAAGACCACCCGGAACCCCTCGCCGGTCTCCCGCAGCAGGTTGGACCGCTGGCGCTCGGTCATCGCCGGCGGGCGGTCGCGCAGTCCGGTGCGGACGATGACGGCCGACAGGGCGAAGGTGCACGAGTTGATCAGCAGCGCGATCCGTGGGTTCACCGAGGCGATGACCGCACCGGCCATGTAGCCGAAGACCTGGGTCGCCTGGCCGCCGGCCTGGTTGACGGCGATCCCCAGCACCACGCGGTCGCCGGTGAGCACCAGCGGCATCGTGGCCGAGCGGGCGGCCAGCGCGGGCGGGGCGATCATCGCCACGCCCAGCACCAGCAGCAGCATGACCGGCAGCGGCATGCCGGGCACGGCCACGAGTCCGATCAGGACCGCGCGGCACACGTCGCACGTGACCATCACGGTGCGGTAGCGCAGCCGCTCCGCCAGCGCGGTGAGGAACGGTCCACCCAGCACCCACGGCGCGTACGAGATGGCGAACGCGGCGGCGGAGAGGGCCACCGATCCGGTCTGGACGAACACCAGTGCCATGACGGCGGCCCGAGCCATGTAGTCGCCGATCCACGACAGCTGCGAGGCCGCGAACAGTGCCCGGTACTCCCGCACCGCGAAAATCTCGGAAAATGTGACTTTCCGGTCCGCGGTGGCGCTGTCGCGGTCCGACACCCGAGGAGCCTCCCAGTAACCGTCTGATTGACGCAGTGAAGAACTTGTACGGAATTCTGCCCGATTGGATGACAGTGCGCTAGTGCAGCTGGCGACGCAGCGTGTCGGGTTTCTGTCTCGGGTCACCCGATCATTCAGGTGAGGGGGTACCCGGGGTCGCGGATGGGGAACCGGGCGGCCGGGATGCCCGCCGTGATGCCGGCACGCTAGCAGCTCTTCGGTCTGCCGGCGCCTAAGCTCCCGGGCGACCCGCCACCGTGCGTCCGAGGTGGCGGTGACGGTCGTGCGGACCACCCGGCGCTGCACCGCGACCTGATCGACGCCCCCACCGGTGGCGGCTCCAGCGGCTCGGCGCCGAGGTCGGGGGTCGTCGGGCAGGCGCCGCGCGCCCCGTGGCAGCGCCCCCACCGCCGCGGGTACGGACGCGAACCCGAGCGGGATGTCCACGACCACCACCGCCGGGCTCCGGCTGCGGTCGCCGAACCGCCGGATCTCGCCGTGGGGGATGTACCAGACCACGCCGCGCAGCACCGAACCGGCGGCCCCGGCGCGCGGTGCCGTTCCTGCCGGAGCGTCGCCACCTGCCGGACCGGGTCGCGGACCCGCTCCGGCAGCGGGTGCAGCAGGGCCGGCTGGCGCACATCCGCCTCACGCGTCCCTCTGGACCCACTGGCCGCGCCCGCGGAGGCGGACCGTGGCGCTGGTCACGACGAATTCGTGCGTGCGACGACGCTCATCATCAGGAATCATTACAGTACGGCCGGCACCGGCCGGCCGGTCGCCCGGCGGCCAGGAGCGGAGGACACACCGCGATGCCTGACATACGACGCCCAGCGAGCTCGGGTGCGCTGGTTCTCAACGCCACGTACGAGCCGCTGGGGGTCGTGTCGGTACGGCGGGCGGCGCTTCTCGTGCTGTCGGCCAAGGCCGTCTGTGTCGTCGACGGGGACGGCATGCTGCACAGCCCGCGGTACGCCATGCCGGTGCCGTCCGTGGTCCGTCTGACCAGGTTCGTCCGCGTGCCGTACCGGCCCCACGTGGGCCTGACCCGCCGCGCCGTCTTCACCCGGGACGGCGGCCGGTGCGCCTACTGCCGCGGCGTCGCCGAGACCATCGACCACATCATCCCGCGCAGCCGTGGCGGCCGGCACGCCTGGGAGAACGTCGTGGCGGCCTGCGCGCGCTGCAACCACCGCAAGGGCGACCGTACCCCCGCCGAGCTGGGGTGGCGGCTGCACACGGTACCCCGGGCCCCGCGCGGCCCCGCGTGGCGGGTGCTGGGCCACCGCATCCCGGATCCGCGGTGGGAGGAGTACCTCAGCTACGACTGACCGGCGGCTACGGCCGACCGGGGCTGTCCGCCGTGGCCGACCGGGTCGTCCGGAGCGCCGTGGACGACGCCCCGGTGCTCACGCCGGCCGCTCCGGGTTCGCCGGGGCGGTCGGTCCCGACCGCGGTGGCGAACACCACGACGTTGTCCTCGTAGCCGATGTCGCCGCCGACCCACTCACCCCCGCAGGTGATCAGCCGCAGCTCCGGCCGTCCCCCGGCCTCGTAGACCTCGGACGGCAGGCGGTCTTTCGGGTAGGAGCGCACCGCGGTCACCTCGAACACCACCCGCTCGCCGTCCCGGCGGGTGACCTCGACGCGGCTGCCCGGCGCCAGCGCCGGCAGGTCATGGAAGACCGCCGGTCCGTCGGCGTCGTCGACGTGGCCGACGATGACGGCCGCACCGTCCTCGCCGGGTGCCGGGCCGCCGATGTACCAGGCCGCCTCGTCGGCCCGGTCCAGCGGTGGGGCGTCGATCGCGCCACGGTCGTCCAGGCCCACCGGATGGACGGGCGCGTCGACCCCCACCTGCTCGATGGTGATCCGCACGGGTGCGTCCGGCCGCTGCGACACCGGCACCGGGGAGTCCCGCCCGGGCCGGTCGTCGAACAGCAGCTTGCCGCCGGCCAGGCCGAGCGAGAACACCCCGGCGATGATGAGCAGGCCGGCGGCGGGCAGTCGCCAGGCAGGTTCGGTCACGGGACGCTCCTACGCCACGCCGGTGCCGCGCCGCGGCGAGCGTCCCCGGACCAGCAGCGCCACGCCGAGTACCAGCGCGACCACACCGCCGGCCACCGCCAGCGGCCCGGTCGGCGGGCCGCCGGTGGCCTCACCCCCGCCGCCGGTCGCCGGTCCCATCGTGGGCTTGGCCGGCAGGACCACCTTCAGGTCGGTGGTGGCGACCAGGGCGTTGGGGCAGCGCAGGTTGACCGCGAACGTGCCGGGTTCGGTGTCCGGCGGGATGTGGGCGCTGCCGGTCAGCAGCCGCGAGCCACCCCGGGTGGTGAGCTCCACCTCGCCGAAGGCACGGGAGCGGGCCTTCGCTGTGGTGATCTTGTCGTCGTCCTTGTCGTCGCAGCTCGCCACGATGCTGATGGTCTCTCCCGGCCGGACGGTGTCGGGGTTCACCTCGATGAACGCCTGCGGCTGGGACCGGACGTCCGGCAGGGACTGCGCGTCCGGCGCCGGCGCGGCCGCCACGACGGGCGCCACGATCGCCACCATGATGGACGCGGCGAACCATTCCAGATGCCGTGATTCGGGCATACCAGGATCGTCTCATCGTATCCCAAGATCACGGCTGGTTACCGGGGATTCAGCAACCCGGGTGACCGACGGGTCCCCCCACCCGGGTGACCCGGCGCACCCGCGTCCGCGGGACCCGGCGTACCGGCATCCGGGTGACCCCGTCGGTCCGGGTCCGGGTGGCGCCCGCGTGCGGTGGCGCCGGCGGACCGGCCGGGGGCGGCGTACCCGGACCGGCCGTCCGGGCGCACCGGCGGGCGTCGCCGGCGGACCGGCGTCCCGGTGACCCGGCGCACCGGCGCCGGCAGGGCCCCGGCGGCTCCGCACGGGTGGCGCCTGCGGCAGGACGGCCTAACCTGGTGCCAACGCCCGCCACGACCGCGCCGCCCCGCGTCCGGCCGTGGCCCGGGTCGTCGGCGAGGACCGTCTGAGGGGGTCGGTGGAGATGGACATGAGCGAGCAGGAGGCGCGGAGACGGGACGAGGCCGACCCCGGCCACCGGGAACTGTTCCACATCCCGCCGGCACCCGGAGGCCCGTACCCGGAGGCCGCCTACCTGGCCGGCAACTCGCTGGGCCTGCAGCCGCGGGCCACCCGCGACGAGCTGCTGGCCGATGTGGACGCCTGGGCCCGGCTGGGGGTGGCGGGCCACATGTCGGGGCCACGGCCCTGGCTGCCCTACCACGAGCCGCTGTCCGGGCCGGCCGCCCGGCTGGTGGGGGCGCTGCCGAAGGAGACCGTCGTGATGAACTCCCTGACGGTCAACCTGCACCTGCTCATGGTGTCGTTCTACCGGCCGGCCGGGGAGCGGGTACGGATCGTCATCGAGGACAACGCGTTCCCGTCCGACAGCTACGCGGTACGCAGCCAGGCGCGCTTCCACGGCCTGGACCCGGACGAGGCGGTCGTCCGGCTGGCTCCCCGACCGGGGGAGGACCTGCTGCGCACCGAGGACGTCGTCGAGTTCCTGGAACGGGAAGGGTCCACGGTGGCGCTGGTGCTGCTCGGCGGCGTCAACTACCTGACCGGGCAGCTCCTGGACATCCCGACCATCACCGCGGCCGGTCGGGCCGCGGGCGCGGTGGTCGGCTGGGACCTCGCCCACGCCGTCGGCAACGTGATCCTCCACCTGCACGACTGGGACGTCGACTTCGCCGCCTGGTGCTCGTACAAGTACCTCAACGGCGGGCCCGGCGCGCTGGCCGGGGTGTTCATCCACGAGCGGCACCTCGGCGACGACCGGCTGCCGCGGTTCGAGGGCTGGTGGAGCACGGAGGCGGCGACCCGGTTCGAGATGGCACCGGTGTCCCGGCCGCCGGCCACCGCGGAGGCGTGGCAGATCTCCAATCCGCCGATCTTCTCCATGGGGCCGGTGCGCACGGCACTGGAGATCTTCGATGAGATCGGGATGCCCGCGCTGCGGGAGCGCAGCGTACGGCTGACCGGCTACCTCGAGTCCCTACTGGACGCGATCGGCGCGACCATCGTGACGCCCCGCGACCCGCAGGCGCGCGGTTGCCAGCTGTCCGTCCGGATCCCCGGCGCCGAGCGGGTCGCCCAGCGGCTGGCCGCCGAGTACGGCGTGGTCGCCGACGCCCGGGAACCGGACATCCTGCGGCTGGCGCCGACGCCGCTGTACTCGACCTACCACGACTGCTGGCGTGCCGCCACGGCGCTGGCCGACCTGGGATGGGGGACATAGGGTGGGGAACGTGAGCGGTGACGACGGGGTCGCGGTCGTAGGCGCCGGCCTGGCCGGGTGTCTGCTCGCCTGTTACCTCGCGCGCCGCGGCATGCGGGTGCGGCTGTACGAACGGCGCCCCGACCCCCGGCGTCACCCCCCGGAACGGGGCCGGTCGATCAACCTGGCCATCTCCGAGCGCGGGCTGTCCGCCCTGTCCGGTGTGGGTCTGGCCGAGCGGGTGCTCGCCGAGGCCATCCCGATGCGCGGGCGGATGATCCACCCGGTCGACGGCCCGCTGGACTTCCAGCCGTACAGCGCCGACGGCACCCGCGCCATCAACTCCATCGGCCGGGCCGCGCTCAACAACGTGCTGCTGGCCGCGGCGGTCGACGCCGGGGTGGAGGTCCACTTCGACCACCGGCTCGTCGAGCTCGACCCCGCGACCGGACAGATGCGTTTCGCCACCCCGGACGGCGAGCGCAAGGCCTCCGCCGACGTGGTGCTGGGCGCCGACGGTGCGGGCTCGGCCGTACGCGGCCAGCTCCTCGCCCACGACCTGCTCGCCGAGCGGCTGGAGTTCCTCGACTACGGCTACAAGGAGCTGACCATCCCACCCCGCGGCGGCGAGTTCGCGCTCGACCCGCACGCGCTGCACATCTGGCCCCGCGGCACCTCCATGATCATCGCACTGCCGAACCCGGACCGCTCCTTCACGTGCACCCTGTTCTGGCCGACCGGCGGCGCGGAGTGCTTCGCCGCCCTGTCCAGCCCGGCGGCGATCGAGCGCCACTTCGCCACCCACTACCCGGACCTGCCGGACCTGGCGCCCGACCTGGTCGAGGAGTACCAGCGCAACCCGGTCGGCCTGCTCGGCACGGTGCGCTGCGCCCCGTGGCAGGCGTACGGGCGGGTGGCCCTGGTCGGCGACGCCGCCCACGCCATCGTCCCGTTCTACGGGCAGGGCGCCAACTGCGCGTTCGAGGACGTGGTGGAGCTGGACCGCTGCCTGGACGAGGTCGGCGACTGGGCCCGGGTGCTGCCCGAGTACGAGCGTCGCCGGCGGGAGAACACCGAGGCGATCGCGCAGATGGCGCTGGACAACTTCGTGGAGATGCGCGACAAGGTGGCCTCCCCGGTCTACCAGGTCCGCAAGAAGCTCGAGCACGCCCTGGAGCGGGCGCTGCCCGGCCGCTACGTCACCCGCTACGAGCTGGTCTCGTTCACCACCGTGCCGTACGCCCAGGTGAAGCGGCGGGTACGCCGCCAGAACCTGGCTGTGGCCGGGGTGGCGGCCGGCGCCGTCCTGGCAGGGGCGGCCGCCGCGGCCGTGCGGAGGTGGCGACGGTGAGCTGGGACACCGACCTGCTGCGGGGCCGTCCCACCGGCCCGCCCCGCCGGCTGCGGCACGTCGTCGGCGGCCGCAAGGTCGGCTCGCCCGACACGTTCCCGAAGGTCAGCCCGGTCACCGGTGAGGTGATCGCCGAGGTTCCGGAAGCGGACGCGGCCACCGTGGACGCGGCGGTCCAGGCCGCCCGCGACGCGCTGCGTGGACCCTGGGGAGCGCTCGGGGTGTCGCAACGCGCCGCCCTGCTGCGGCGGGTCGCCGACGAGCTCGACCGCCGGTTCGAGGACCTGGTGGAGGCGGAGGTCGCCGACACCGGCAAGCCGGTCACTCAGGCGTGCACTCTGGACGTGCCCCGTGGTGCGGCCAACTTCCGCGCCTTCGCCGACCTCATCTCCGCGGCGGGGACGGAGTCCTACACCACGCTGACCGCCACCGGCGAACGCGCCCTCAACTACGCGGTGCGCAAGCCGGTCGGCGTGGTGGGCGTGATCGTGCCCTGGAACCTGCCGCTGCTGCTCCTGACCTGGAAGCTCGCCCCGGCCCTGGCCTGCGGCAACACGGTGGTGGTCAAGCCGTCGGAGGAGACCCCGTCGTCGGCGTGCGTGCTCGCCGAGGCGGTCGCGGCCGCCGGCGTGCCCGACGGGGTGGTCAACATCGTCCACGGTCACGGTCCCGGCGCCGCGGGGGAGCTGCTCGTCCGCCACCCGGGCGTCGACGCGATCACCTTCACGGGGGAGACCGCCACCGGGTCGGCCATCATGCGCGCGGCCGCCGATCACGTCAAGGCGGTGTCGTTCGAGCTCGGCGGCAAGAACGCGGGCCTGGTCTTCGCCGACGCCGACCTGGACGCCGCGGTCGCCGGGTCGGTCCGGTCCAGCTTCACCAACGGCGGGCAGGTGTGCCTGTGCACCGAGCGCCTGTACGTGCAGCGGCCGGTGTTCGAGGAGTTCGTCGAGCGGCTGGCCAAGCAGGCCGAGCAGCAGCGGTACGGCTGGCCCGACGAGCCGGACACCGAGACGATGCCGCTGATCTCCGCGGCCCACCGCGAGAAGGTGCTCGGCTACTACGAGCTGGCCCGGCAGGAGGGGGCGCAGGTGCACGCCGGCGGCGGCGTGCCCAGCTTCGGCGACGCCCGCGACGGCGGGGCGTACATCCAGCCGACCGTGCTCACCGGACTGGACAACCGGGCCCGCACCAACCGGGAGGAGATCTTCGGGCCGGTCTGCCACGTCGCCCCGTTCGACACCGAGGAGGAGGCGTACGCGCTGGCCAACGACAGCCGGTACGGGCTGGCCGCCACCGTCTGGACCCGGGACGTGGCCCGGGCGCACCGGGCCGGCGAGGCCCTGGCCGCCGGGCTGGTCTGGGTCAACACCTGGTTCCTGCGCGACCTGCGCACCCCGTTCGGCGGCGTGCGCGCCTCCGGCATCGGTCGGGAGGGCGGCAGGCACTCGCTGGACTTCTACTCGGAGCTCACCAACGTGTGCGTGGAGCTGTCGTGAGCGTCGCGGCGGCCGTGGCGGAGCTGCGGGACGCACGCCGCACCGGGGTGCCCTGCCCGCCACTGCGCGACCGCCTGGTGCCGTCCGGTGACGTCGCGACCGCGTACGAGGTGCAGGCCGAGCAGGTCCGGCAGTGGGTGGCCGAGGGCCGCCGGGTGGTGGGCGCCAAGATCGGCCTGACCAGCCAGGCGGTGCAACGCCAGCTCGGCGTCACTGAACCCGACTTCGGGGTGCTGATGGCCGACGCCGCGGTGCCCGACGGGGGTGAGGTGCCGGCCGGTGCGCTGCTGCAGCCCCGGGTGGAGGCGGAGGTCGCGTTCGTGCTCGGAGCCGACCTGCCCCACCCGGACGTCACCGCCGTGGACGTGCTGCGGGCCACCGACCACCTGCTGGCCTGCATCGAGATCGCGGACTCGCGCATCGCCGGGTGGGACATCTCGATCGTGGACACCGTCGCCGACAACGCCTCCAGCGGGCTGTTCGTGCTGGGCACCCGGCCGCGTCCGGTGGGTGCGGTGGACCTGCGGTTGTGCGGGATGGTCATCGAGCACGCCGGCGAGCCGGTCTCGGTCGGCGCCGGCGCCGCCTGCCTGGGCAACCCGGTGACCGCGGTGACGTGGCTGGCCCGCACCCTGGCGCTGGCCGGTCGGCCGCTGCGCGCCGGCGACCTGGTCCTGTCCGGGGCGCTCGGCCCGATGGTGCCGGCCACCCCGGGGGCCACCTACGAGGCGCGCATCTCCGGACTCGGGTCGGTGCGGGTGAGCTTCGCCAGGGAGCAGCCGTGAACGGGCCGCCGGTCCCGGTGTCGGAGCTGGCCGCCCGGCTGGACGGGGCCGCCGCGTCGGCGACACCGGTGGAGCGGCTCACCGCCACGGTGCCGCTGGATCTGGCCACCGCGTACCGCGTCCAGCGTGAGCTGGTGGACCGGCGGGTACGGCGCGGCGAGCGGATCGTGGGCCTGAAGCTGGGTCTGACCAGCCGCGCGAAGATGGCGCAAATGGGCGTGGCCCACATGGTGTGGGGCTGGCTCACCGACGCCATGCGGGTGCCCGACGGCGGAACGGTCGACTCGGACCGTCTGATCCACCCGCGGGTGGAGCCGGAGGTGGCGTTCCTGCTGACCGGCAGGACCGGGGCGTTCCCCGACGCGGTCAGCGCGGTCGCCCCGGCGCTGGAGGTGATCGACTCCCGGTACACCGGGTTCCGGTTCACGCTGCCGGACGTGATCGCCGACAACACCTCCGCGGCCGCGTTCGTGGTCGGACCCTGGCGCCCGGTGCCGTCCGGAGTGGACAACCTCGGGGTGGTGCTGGAGGTGGACGGCCGCGTGGTCCAGGTCGGCTCCACCGCGGCGATCCTCGGAGACCCCCGCCGGGCGGTCGAGCAGGGGCTCGCGCTGGCCGCCGCGGCGCAGGCGACGCCGCAGCCCGGGTGGGTGCTGCTGGCCGGGGCCGCCACCGAGGCGGTGCCGCTGACACCCGGCAGCCACGTGCGGGCGGTCGTCGAGGAGCTCGGCGGCGCGTCGCTGACCGCACGCGGTGGGGAGGTGACCGCACCGTGACCGACGCCAGGGTGGTGGCCGGCCAGGCCCGGCCGCGCGGACGGTTCCCGCACGTACGGGTCGCCGGTGGGTTCGCGTTCGTCTCCGGTACCTCGGCCCGGCGGCCGGACAACACCATCGCCGGCGCCGAGGTCGACGAGATGGGCACCGTCCGGCTGGACATCCGGGTGCAGACCCGGGCGGTGATCGAGAACATCGCCGCCATCCTGCGCGAGGTGGGAGCCGGCCTGGAGGACCTGGTGCAGGTGACCACGTACCTGGTGTCCATGAACGACTTCGGCGGCTACAACGAGGTGTGGGCGGAGTACTTCGACGAGAACGGCCCCAGCCGGACCACGGTCGCCGTGCACCAGCTTCCGCACCCGCACCTGCTGGTGGAGATGCAGGCCGTGGCCCTCCTCCCGTCTGTCCCGAAAGGAGATTCGCGATGACCGAGACCGTAGCCCCGGTGAACTTCCTGGGCTGGATCGAGGAGCACAAACACCTGCTCAAGCCGCCGGTCGGCAACCAGCAGATGTTCCGGGCCAGCAAGGACTTCATCGTGATGGTGGTGGGCGGGCCCAACCAGCGCACCGACTACCACGTCGACCCCTACGAGGAGCTGTTCTACCAGATCAAGGGCAACATGGTCGTGCGGACCATGCAGGACGGCAAGCCCCAGGACGTGCCTATCCGGGAGGGCGAGATGTGGCTGCTGCCCGGCAACGTCCCGCACTCGCCGCAGCGGCCGGAGCCGGGTTCGATCGGCCTGGTCGTCGAGCGGGTCCGCCCGGAGGGGGTCCGGGAGAAGTTCCAGTGGTACTGCTTCGAGTGCCACAACCTCGTCCACGAGGTGGAGCTGCAGGTCCGGGACATCGTCGCCGACCTGCCGCCGCTGTTCAACGCCTTCTACGAGGACCGGCAGGCCCGCACGTGCCGCAACTGCGGGGCGCTGCACCCCGGGAAGGGGTGATGGCCGGCGCGTCCGCCGCCGGGGCGCCGCCGGCCGGCCCGGTCGTCGACGTCCACGCGCACCTGGTGCCCAAGGGTTGGCCGGAGCTGTCGCGGGTGTGCGGCGGCTCCGGCTGGCCGTGGCTGCGGCTGGACTCCGAACGCTCGGCGATGCTGATGGTCGGCGACGTGGAGTTCCGGCCGGTGGGGCCGCAGGCGTGGGACCCGGCCACCCGGCTGGCCGACATGGACGCCGACGGCGTCGACCTGCAGGTGGTGTCGCCCACGCCGGTGTTCTTCTCCTACGACCGCCCGGCCGAGCAGGCGATCCGCGCGGCCCGGATCTTCAACGACCTGACGCTGGAGCACACCGCCGCCGGCGGGGGCCGGCTGATCCCGTTCTGCCAGGTGCCCCTGCAGGACCCGGACGCGGCCTGCGAGGAGCTGGACCGCTGCCTGGCCGCGGGCCACGCGGGCGTGGAGATCGGCAACCACGTCGGGGACCGGGACCTGGACGACGCCGGGATCGTCACCTTCCTGCAGCACTGCGCGCACGTCGGCGCCCCGGTGCTCGTCCACCCCTGGGACATGCCCTCCGGCCCGCGGCTGGACCGCTGGATGGCCCGGTGGCTGGTGGGCATGCCCGCCGAGACCCACCTGTCGATCCTGGCGATGATCCTGGGCGGGGTGTTCGACCGGGTCGACCGGTCGCTGCGGATCTGCTTCGCCCACGGCGGGGGCAGCTTCCCGTTCTGGCTGGGACGGCTGGACAACGCCTGGCACCGTCGCGGCGACCTGGTGCGGGGCCGCTCCCAGCACCCGCCCCGCCACTACCTGGACCGGTTCTTCGTCGACACCGTGGTGTTCGACCCGGCCGCACTGCGGCTGCTCGTCGACACCCTCGGGGAGGACCGGATCGTGGTCGGCAGCGACTACCCGTACCCGCTGGGGGAGCGGCCGGCCGGGCGGGTGGTGCGCGAAGCGGCGTTCCTCACCCCGGCGCAGCGGGTCAAGCTGCTGTCGGGAAACGCCCTGCGGTTCCTCGGCCGCGCCGTCGCCGCGCCGCCGTC
>VSBZ01000001.1:0-89689 GCA_047459215.1 Micromonosporaceae bacterium
CGCCCGCGGGGCGGCCCCCCCGCCGAGCCGTCGCCCGTCCCGGCGCCGCGACCGGCACCCCAGCCGCGGGTCGCGCCGTCGCACTCGCCCCCGGTCACCCGTGCCGAGCAGCCGGCGCTGGCGGGCCTCGGCGACGACTACACGCTGCCGCCGCTCAACCTGCTCCGCCACGGGGCCGTCAGCCGGACCCGCAGCAAGGCCAATGACGAGGTGGTCGAGGCGCTGCAGAACGTCCTGGAGCAGTTCGACGTGGACGCCGCCGTCACCGGCTTTGTGCGCGGGCCGACCGTGACCCGGTACGAGGTGGAGCTCGGGCCGGGTGTCAAGGTGGAGCGGATCACCCAGCTGTCGCGCAACATCGCGTACGCGGTGAAGTCGCCGGACGTACGGATCCTCAGCCCGATCCCCGGCAAGAGCGCGGTGGGCGTGGAGATCCCCAACGCCGACCCGGAGACGGTCGCGCTCGGCGACGTGCTGCGCTCCCGGGCGGCCCAGGCGGACCACCACCCCCTGGTCGTCGGGCTGGGCAAGGACATCGAGGGCGGGTACGTGGTCGCCAACCTCGCCCGGATGCCCCACATCCTCATCGCCGGCGCCACCGGCGCGGGCAAGTCCTCGTGCCTGAACTCGATGCTGGCGTCGATCCTCATGCGCGCCACGCCCGACCAGGTGCGGCTGCTGCTCATCGACCCCAAGCGGGTGGAGCTGACCGGGTACGAGGGCATCCCGCACCTCGTCCATCCGATCGTGACCGACCCGAAGAAGGCCGCCGTCGCGCTGGACTGGGTCGTGCGCGAGATGGACCTGCGCTACAACGACCTCGCCGCCGCGGGAGTCCGGCACGTCGACGACTACAACCGCAAGGTGCGCGAGGGCCTGATCAAGCCGCCCCCCGGCAGCGACCGCGAGATCCGCCCCCACCCGTATCTGGTGGTGATCGTCGACGAGCTGGCCGACCTCATGATGGTGGCGCCCCGGGACGTGGAGGACTCGATCGTACGGATCACCCAGCTCGCCCGGGCGGCCGGCATCCACCTCGTCCTGGCGACGCAGCGCCCGTCGGTCGACGTGGTCACCGGCCTCATCAAGGCCAACGTGCCGTCCCGGCTGGCGTTCGCCACCTCGTCGCTGGCCGACTCGCGGGTGATCCTCGACCAGCCGGGCGCGGAGAAGTTGCTCGGTCGCGGGGACGCGCTCTACCTGCCGATGGGCGCGTCGAAGCCGATGCGCATCCAGGGCGCGTGGGTCACCGAGGCGGAGATCGCCGACATCGTCGCCCACTGCAAGAAGCAGCGGGAACCGGAGTTCCGGGAGGAGGTGACCGCCCCGGGGCCGGACACGCGCAAGAAGGTCGACGAGGACATCGGTGAGGACCTGCAGCTGCTCCGGCAGGCGGTGGAGCTGGTGGTCACCACGCAGTTCGGATCCACCTCGATGCTGCAGCGCAAGCTGCGGGTGGGCTTCGCCAAGGCGGGCCGCCTCATGGACCTGATGGAGAGCCGGGGCATCGTCGGCCCGTCGGAGGGCTCCAAGGCCCGCGACGTGCTGGTCAAGCCGGAGGAGCTGCCCGAGGTGCTCGCGTCCCTCGGCGGCGACTGACCTGCGCGCGTCCCCCGGCGACCCGCCCCGCTTTGCCGACCGACCCACCCACCGCGGCGCCCTCCGGCACCAGCCCCTTCCGTGGCCGGTGGCGGACGCGGGCGGGGGCGACCGACAGGCCGCCACCGCGGCGGCGCGGTCGGCAGATGGTTAGCATGACTAAATGCCTCTGACGCCGATCTTCGATCTGTGCGACCGTTACGTGCGGCGCGCGTGCGAGCTCGACCCGGTCATGGCGACCTTCCGGGGCGTGACCGGCGACTTCGCGCCCGGCACCGACTACAGTCCGGACGGGCACGCCGCACGCGCCCAGCTCATCCGCGACACCCTCGCGGAGCTGGCCACGCTCACCCCTACCGGGGACGCCGACCGGTTGGCAGCCGACCACCTGCGGGAACGGCTGGAGGCCGAGCTGGCCCTCCACGACCTGGGCGAACCACTGCGGTCGGTGCGCGCCCCGTTCGGCCTGCTGCAGACGCTGCGCAACAGCGTCGACCTCATGCCCCGCGGCGACGAGCAGCAGTGGCGCGCCGTGGTGGCCCGGGTCGCCGCCGTGCCGCAGATGCTCAGCAGCTGGCGGGTGTCGCTGGCCACCGGTGCCGACCGTGGCATCGTCGCCGCCCGCCGGCAGGCGGTGGAGGCGGCCGCCCAGGCGCAGCGGTACGCCGACTCGGCGACCTTCGACAAGGTCGTGACCGCGTACGGTAACGGTCCGCTGCGCGACGAGCTGGTCGCCGCCGCGGCCGCCGCCCACGCCGCCTACGCGGAGACCGCCGACTGGCTGCGACGGGAGTACGCGCCCAGGGCCGCCGAGGCCGACGGTGTCGGCCCGGAGAGGTACGCCGCCGCCAGCCGGCTGTCGCTGGGGGACACCATCGACCCGGTCGAGGCCTACCACTGGGGCTGGGAGGAGCTGCGGCGCATCGAGCGGGAGATGGACGCGGAGGCGGACCGGGTGCGCCGCGGCGCCACCGTCGACGAGGCCGTCGCGTACCTGGACGAGACCGACGTCGTGACCGGCGTCGACGCCTACCGGGACTGGCTGCGGGAGCGTCACGAGGAGGCGATCTCCCGCCTGCACGGCGTCCACTTCGACATCTCCGCCCAGCTGCGCACCGTGGACGTGGTGACCGTGGAGGACTCGTCGGCAGGGGCGGCGTACTACACCCCGCCCAGTGAGGACCTCTCCCGGCCCGGTCGCACCTGGTGGCCGACGCAGGGCCGGGAGCGGTTCGCCGTGTGGGCCGAGCTCACCACCGTGTTCCACGAGGGAGTGCCCGGTCACCACCTGCAGATCGGGCAGCTGCGGGTGCTGGGGGAGTCGCTGTCGCGCTTCAGCCGGCTGTCCGGCGTCAGCGGCCACAGCGAGGGCTGGGCACTGTACGCCGAGCGGCTCTGCGACGAGCTGGGGTGGTTCGAGACGCCGGGGCAGCGCCTGGGCATGCTGACCGCCTCGGCGCTGCGCGCGGCCCGGGTGGTCGTCGACATCGGCGTGCACCTGGACCTGCCCCTGCCGGACGACGAGGCGGCGCGGCACGGACCCCGGTGGACCTTCGAGACCGCGTGCGAGGTGCTGCGCCAGCGCGGCCGGCTCGGGGAGCACCGGGTGCGGCCGGAGGTGGTGCGCTACTTCGGCTGGCCGGCCCAGGCGATCTCGTACAAGCTCGGGGAGCGCGCGTGGCTGGCGGCCAGGGCCGAGGCCCAGGCGCGGCTGGGCGCGGACTTCGACCTCAAGCGGTGGCACACGACCGCGCTGTCGCTCGGCCCGGTCGGCCTGGCTACGCTCGCCGACGCGCTGCGCCGCGCCGGCTGATCCGGCCCCTCCGGCCGCCGCCCGGCCGGCGCGCCGGGGCGCCGTCACCCGGTGGCACCGGCCGGGCCGGACGGCCGGCTTGACCTCATCCGGACTTCAGGTTGCACGCTCGACGCCGTCAGGTGTTCGAGGAGAGAGCCGCCGGGTGCCGGACGGAGGGAGGGCGGGCATGACGGCGTCCCGCGGGTCGGCCCGGGGAGTGACGCGGCAGCGGACGGAGGCGGACGACCCGTCCGGCGGCGGGACGGGGCCGGCGGTGGGGGTGATCCTCCCGTCGGTGGCGACGCAGCGGGACGAGCGCCTCGACCTCGCCACCGCCGCGCGGCACGCCGAGGAGGTGGGCCTGGACAGCGTGTGGCACGGCGACCACCTGCTGGGCGACGAGCCGACGCTGGACTGCACGCTGGCGCTGGCGGTCGCCGCCGCCGCCACCCGCCGCGTCCGGATCGGCACGAGCGTGCTCGTGCCGGCGCTGCGTCCGCTGGTGTGGGTGGCCAAGCAGGTGGCCACCCTGCAGTACCTCGCACAGGGCCGGCTGGTCGTCGGGGTCGGCTCCGGCGTGGGCCCCGCCCAGTGGGCGGCGGCCGGCGTACCGTACCCGCACCGGGGACGGCGCACCGACACCGCGCTCGCGCTGCTGCCGGGCCTGCTCGCCGGCGACACGGTCCGGCTCGCCGACGAGCCCGGGCAGCCGGAGGTCCGGCTCTCCCCGGCGGTGCCGCGACCGCCGTTCTGGGTGGGCAACGCGTCGCCGGTGGCGATCCGCCGGGCGGCCCGTCTGGGCGACGGGTGGTTCCCCTCGGTGCTGCCGGTCGAGGAGGTGGCGCAGGGGGCGGCCCGGCTGGCGGACCTCGCCGCGGAGGCCGGTCGGCCCGTGCCGACCATCGCGGTGGGTGCCGCCGGCGCGCTCGGCTACGGATCCGAGGCCCGGGACCGGATCGCGGCCGAGCTCACCGACGCGTACGGGATGCCGCCGGAGCGCGCGGCCGGGATCCCGCTGGTGGGCGGGCCGGAGGAGGTGGCGGAGCGGCTCCAGGCGTACCGGGAGGCGGGCGCCGCGCACGTGGTGGTCGGCTTCTCCGCGGCCGGCTGGCGCCGCCAGTGCGACCTGCTCGCCGAGGCCCGGTCGCTGCTCCGGTGACGACGCCCCGCGACCGGCCAGCCGTACGGTGACCACCGCTGCCGGTACCCTCGGGTGGTGTCTACCTCCTCGCCGTCGCCGCCGCGGCGCGGTCGCGTCGCCGTCGTCACCCTGGGCTGCGCCCGCAACGAGGTCGACTCCGAGGAGCTGGCGGGACGGCTGGCCGGCGACGGCTGGGAGGTGACCACCGACAGCCGGGGCGCCGACGTGGTGCTCGTCAACACCTGCGGGTTCATCCAGAGCGCCAAGCAGGAGTCGATCGACACGCTGCTGGCCGCCGCAGACAGCGGCGCGAAGGTGGTCGCCGCCGGCTGCCTGGCCGAGCGGTACGGCCGTGAGCTGGCCGACAACCTGCCGGAGGCGGCCGCGGTGCTCGGCTTCGACGACTACCCGGAGATCTCCGCCCGGCTGGCGGCGGTGCTCGCCGGTGAGCGCCCGGTCGCGCACACCCCGCGCGACCGGCGCCGACTGCTGCCGCTGGCCCCGGCCGCCCGTCGCGGCAGCGGCGTGGTCGTGCCCGGACACGCCACCGTGGACGCCGCCGCGCCGGCGCACCTGCGCGCGGTGCCGCGCCGCCGGCTGGCCGACGGCCCGGTGGCCCCACTGAAGCTCGCCAGCGGCTGCGACCGGCGCTGCGCGTTCTGCGCCATCCCCAGGTTCCGGGGTGCGTTCGTGTCCCGCCCACCCGAGGAGGTGCTCGCGGAGGCCGAGTGGCTGGCCCGCACCGGCGTGCGCGAGCTGCTGCTGGTCAGCGAGAACTCCACCTCGTACGGCAAGGACCTGGGGGACCCGCGGGCGCTGGAGAAGCTGCTGCCGCAGCTGGCGGCGGTCGACGGCATCGTCCGGGTGCGGGTCACCTACCTGCAGCCGGCGGAGCTGCGGCCGGGGCTCATCGAGACGATCGCCACCACGCCCGGCGTGGCGCCCTACTTCGACCTGTCCTTCCAGCACGCCAGCGAGCCGGTGCTGCGCCGGATGCGACGGTTCGGCTCCCGGCGGCGCTTCCTGGACCTGCTCGACGCGATCCGCCGCCTCCACCCGGACGCGGGTGTGCGCAGCAACGTGATGGTCGGCTTCCCGGGCGAGCGCCGCGCCGACGTGGATGAGCTGGTCGCCTTCCTGGAGGAGGCGCGGCTGGACGCGGTGGGGGTGTTCGCCTACAGCGACGAGGACGGCACCGAGGCGGCCGGCCTGCCCGGAAAGGTGCCCGCCGCCACCGTTCGCCGCCGGTACGACCGGCTGCTCGGCCTGGTGGAGGAGCTGTGCGCGCAGCGGGCCGCCGAGCGGGTGGGCACCACCGTGGAGGTGCTGGTCGACCGGGTGGACGGTGACGTGGTGGAGGGGCGCGCCGCCCACCAGGCGCCCGAGGTGGACGGATCCGTCACCCTGACTGGCGTCCACGCCGGCGTGGCGGTCGGAGACCTGGTGGAGGCGAAGGTGACCGCCTCGCACGGCGTGGACCTGGTCGCCGTACCCGTGGCGGGATCACGGTGAACCGCCCCGGCTCCCGTGCGATCCCGCTGGTGAACGCCGCGAACGCGATCACCGTGGCCCGGCTCGCCCTCGTGCCGGTCTTCCTGGCGCTGCTGGTGGGCTCGGAGATGACCCGGCCCGGCTGGCGGGCCGCCGCGTGCGTGGTGTTCCTCGCCGCCTCGGTCACCGACGTGTTCGACGGCTGGATCGCCCGCCGGTACGGCCTGGTCACCTCGTTCGGGAAGATCGCCGACCCGATCGTGGACAAGGCCCTGACCGGCACGGCGCTGGTCCTGCTGTCCGCGTACGGGCGCCTGGCGTGGGTGGTCACCGTGGTGATCCTGGCGCGGGAGGTCGGCGTCACCGCCCTGCGGTTGTGGGTGATCCGGCGCGGGGTGATCCCGGCCAGTCGCGGCGGGAAGGCCAAGACCGGGCTGCAGATCGGCGCCATCGCCTGGTACCTGTGGCCGGTGCCGGAACCGGTGGACGCGGTCGGCCCGTGGCTGATGGGGGCCGCGGTCGCGGTCACGGTGCTCACCGGCGTCGACTACGCGGTGCGGGCGGTACGCCTGCGCCGGCGCACCTGAGGGAGCGTGACGGATGGGCGCCGCCGAGATCCTGCGACGGCTGGAGGAGCGGGGCGAGACCCTGGCGGTGGCCGAGTCGCTCACCGGAGGGCTGCTCGCCGCCACGATCGTCGACGTGCCGGGCGCCAGCACGGTGTTCCGGGGCGGCCTGGTCGTCTACGCCACCGACCTGAAGCACACGCTGGCCGGCGTCCCCGCCGGGCTGCTGGCCGCGCGCGGTCCGGTCGACGCCGAGGTGGCCGTGGCGATGGCGGCCGGTGCGCGGGAACGGTGCGGCGCCGACTGGGCACTGGCCACGACCGGGGTCGCCGGGCCGGGCCCGGCCGACGGGGTGAGCGCCGGGACGGTGTTCGTGGCCGTCGCCGGCCCGGACGGCAGCTCGTCCGTGCGGTCCCTGCACCTGCCGGGGGACCGGGCGGCGGTGCGCTCGGGTACGGTGGCGGCCGCGCTGCGGCTACTCGCCGACCGGCTCGACCTGCGCTCCGGGGAGGGGCCGGGCACGTCGGGCGTACCGGTGTGACGGGCGTGGCGTACCGGTGGTGACGAGCCTGGCGCACCGGTGTGGCGGCCCGGGGTACCCGCGTGGCCGGGTGGCGTAGCCGACGCGACGGGAGTGGGGCCGGCAACGCGGGGGGACGACACCCGGGCGGGCCGGGATGCCGACGTCCGCGCCAGCGGGTACCGTTGCGAGCAGGCCGTAGTGAGCGGGAGGAGGCGCCGGTGCTGCTTCGTCGGGTGATCGGTGACGCCCTGCGCGCACGGCGTCAGGGTCAGCGGCGGACGCTGCGCGAGGTCTCCAGCGCGGCGAACGTCTCCCTCGGGTACCTCTCGGAGATCGAGCGGGGCCAGAAGGAGGCCTCCAGCGAGCTGCTGGCGGCCATCTGCCAGGCGCTGGGTTCCCGCCTGTCGGAGGTGCTGCGGGAGGCGACCGACCATCTCGCCCGTGCCGAGCTGGCCGAGCAGATGCTCGCCGACGGGCAGCTGACCGAGCGTCCGGCCGCGGTGGGGGAGATCATCCCCGACCCGCTGCGGCCGACGGGGACCGGGCCCCAGCCGGAGCCCACGGTCAGCGACGAGGAGACGACGGTCAGCGACGGAGAGGTATCGGTCTCGGTACGCCGGGACGGGCCGCTGCGCACGACCCTCCACACCGTGCGTTCCCGGCCCGGGGTGGCCCGGACCTCCTGACCGGGCGTCACGGGCGCCATCCGGTCGGTCTCAGCGGGTAGTCTTCACAGGTACGGTCGGTCCGGTGGCCCCTGCCCTCCGGTGAGCTGTGGCGCTGGGCGTCGCCTGAGATGATGGTGGGCCAGCGACCGGCCGGTTACCCCAGAGAGGACCGAAGATGGCCAACCCGTTCGTCAAGGGCTGGAAATACCTCATGGCGCTCTTCGGCGCCAAGATCGACGAGTACGCCGATCCCAAGATCCAGATCCAGCAGGCGATCGAAGAGGCGAAGCAGCAGCACCAGGCCCTGGTCAAGCAGGCGGCGGCGGTGATCGGCAACCAGCGCCAGCTCGAGATGCGCCTGTCACGCCACATGACCGAGGTGGAGCAGTCGAAGGCGAACGCCCGTCAGGCGCTGCTGCTGGCCCAGCGGGCGCGGGAGCAGGGCAACGAGGAGGAGGCGCAGAGGTACGAACGGGCCGCCCAGGCCGCCGCCACCCAGCTGGTCGCCGCCGAGCGGGCGGTCGAGGACCTCAAGGTCCTGCACGATCAGGCTCTCGCCGCCGCCCAGCAGGCCCGCAAGGCGGTCGAGAACAACAAGATGCTGCTGGAGGAGAAGCTCGCCGAGCGGACCAGGCTGCTCAGCCAGCTGGAGCAGGCGAAGATGCAGGAGACCGTGGCGGCGTCGCTGGAGTCGATGTCCGCGCTGGCCTCGCCGGGTAACGTCCCGTCGCTGGACGAGGTACGAGACAAGATCGAGGCCCGGTACGCCGCCGCGATGGGCCGGGCCGAGCTGGCGTCCGAGTCGGTTGAGGCGCGGATGCTCGAGGTGAAGAAGACCACCCTGGAGCTCGCCGGTTCCACCCGGCTGGAGCAGCTCCGCCAGGACATGGCGGCCGAGCTCGCCGGTGCGAAGGAACGGCCGGCGGTGGAGGCCGGCAGCGGCGACGCCAAGGCCGACGCGGCGGCCGCGAAGCTGGACGAGATCCGGTCGAGCATGACCGGCGACAACGCTGGCGCGGGCGAGGGCGCGACGACCAGCTAGACCAGCGTCGCCGAGTCGGGAGGAGGCGCCATGCGCGACGAGCGGTCGCGCCACCTGCGGCGGCTCAACCGGCTGCGCGCATCGGCCCGGCGTTGGACCGTCACGGCCGCCGCGCTGACCGGCGCCACCGCGGTGCTCGCCCCCTACCAGGGCCTGGGGGCGTGGGACGCGGTGTGGGCGGCGCTGGCGGGCGCGAGTGTGGCGTTGACCTGGTGGCGGTGGGCGGACCACCGGGCGCTGGCGGGCCAGCCGCTTCCCGAACCGGCCGACCCGGCGCTGACGGCCGACCCGTGGCTGTCGTTCCTCTCCCAGCTGCCGGGCGGGCACGGCCTGGTCGACCGGGCACGACGGGCGAGGACCCGGGCGGCGCTCCGTGGCTCGGCCGCCGCCCAGCTGTGGGAACGGCTGGACCGGTCCGCCCGCACCCTGCGCGAGATGACGCTGCGCCTGCGGGCGCTCGACCGGGAGACAACGGCGGAGGCGGCCGCCGTCGAGCGTCGGCTCCGGGAGCTCACCGACCGGATCGCCGCCCTGGAGGAGGCGCTGCGGTTCGCCCCGCCGCAGGCCCGCGGCTTCCTGCAGGACCTGCGCACCGGCTACCTGTCGCAACTGGAGCGCGGCGTGGCCGCGTACGAGCAGTTCGTCGTCGCCGCCGCCCGCCACCTCAGCGAGGCCGACCGGGTCGGCGGATACGACCACGACGACGCGCTCGCCGGCCTGACCGAGGCGACCAACCGCCTGCGCGCGGTCAGCGAGGGCCTGGCCGAGCTGCGCCGGCTCGACCAGCCCGCCGACGGCGGCCGGCTCGCCGCTCCGCGGGACCGGGCCGGCCCCGCCGGCGCCGCCCGCGTCGACGGGTCGGCGGGCGCGCCGGGGCAGTCATAGTCCACAGCCGAGCGGCGACCAGGCCGGGCCGCGTACCCGTGCGCCGGCGCCGCACCGCACGGCCAGGCCCGGACGGCGGTCACGTGCCCGCCGCACCGGCGGCCGGGTCGCGTGGCCCCTTGGGCCCGTCCGGCTCCGGCTGGCAGGCCGGGCACCAGTAGACGACCCGCCCGGCCACCGCACCGGACCGGACGAGCGTGCCGCACCGCCGGCACGGCCTCCCCGCCCGGCCGTACACGTACAGGGTCTCGCCCCGGTGGAGCGACCCCGTGGTCGTGCGTACCGCCCGGTCGCGGTTGGCGGTGAGGACCCGGCGGGCGAGCGCCACCAGCCCCGGCAGGTCGGCCACTCCGGACACCGGCGTCCATGGCCACAGGCCGCGCAGGAACAGCAGCTCCGAGCGGTAGACGTTGCCGATCCCGGCCACGTGCCGCTGGTTGAGCAGGGCGACACCCACCGGCGTGTCCGGGTCGGACGACAGCCGTCGGACCGCCTCCGCGGCGTCGAAGGCGGGATCGAGCAGGTCCGGTCCGAGGTGGCCGACGAGCCGGTCCTCCGCGGAGGTGGGCACGAGCTCGAGGTCGTGCACCCGGTACCCCACCGCCGTGGCGTCGCCGGTCTGCAGCACCACCCTCACGTCGTGTCCGCGTCGCGCGTCCGGCACGGCCGTGCCCGGCCACACCCGGAAGGCACCGTCCATGTCGAGGTGGCAGTGGAGGGTCAGGGGAGTGCCCTCGCCCGGCGGGCGCAGCCGCAACAGCAGGTGCTTGCCCCGGCTGAGGCACCCGACCACGGTCCACCCCGCCAGCTCGGCGGTGGCCAGCCGCGGTACGCGCAGGTCCGCGCCGGCCAGCCGCCGCCCGGCCAGCGCCTCGTGCAACCGGCGGGCGGTGCGGTAGACGGTGTCTCCCTCCGGCACTCAGACGCCCTCGATCCGGACCAGGTCCCCGCCGCGGGCCGACAGCAGCGCCGAGGCGCGGTCACCGTTGGCCGCGACCGCCACCCGGTCGGCGGAGTCCACGTAGACCACCAGCTCACCGGCGCCCACGTCGCCGAACGTCTCGCCCCGCACCGCGGCCACCCCCTGGACGCGCAGCCGCCGGGGCAGTGTGGCGGCGGCCGCGCCCGGCGCGGCCAGTTGCAGGTTGCCGAAGCGGTCGACGGTGAGCACCTCCGCCTCCAGCCAGCCGTCGCCGGTCCTCACCACCGGGTCGGGCAGCCGGACCAGCGTCGCCGGGTCGAGCGCCGGTCCGGCGGTGGCCGGGTCGGCACCCGCGGCCAGCCGCGCCGCGGCCGGCGCGAACACGTCGCGTCCGTGGAACGTGCGCGACACCGGCCCGGGGAACCACTCCGGGTTGGTGAGCTCCACCGCCGCGGACACCCCACCCAGCGCCTCCGCCGCCCACACCAGCAGCCCGTTGTCCGGGCCGACCAGCAGGCCGCCCGGGGCGACCAGCGCGACCGCCCGGCGGGCGGTGCCCACGCCGGGGTCCACCACCGCCAGGTGCACCGCCGGCGGCAGGTACGGCACGGTCTGGGCCAGCACGGCCGCGCCGTGCCGCACGTCGCCCGGCGGCACCTCGTGGGTGACGTCGATCATCCGCACCTCCGGCGCCAGCCGGGCGATGACCCCGTGGCAGGCGGCCACGAACCCGTCCGACAGTCCGTAGTCGGTCGTGAAGCTGATCCACCCGAAGGACGGCATACCGCGACGGTAGCCCCTGCCCGTTCGCCGCCGGCCCCATCCCGGCACGCCGACCGCTTCCCCGGCACGTTGCCGCCTCCCGGCACACCGACCCTTCCCCGGACCCCGGCCCCTTGCGACCGTGGCTGACCCGGACCCGTGGCCTTGCCGGGGGCGTGACATCCGGTGGCCTCGCCCACCGAGCGCCTCCCGGGCGCCGCCGCCCCGGACCGGGGCGGCGGCGCCCGGGGCGATGTGACAAGGTTGCCGCATGCGACTGTGTGTATTCGTGGAGCCTCAGCTCGGCGCCACCTACGACGACCAGCTCCGGATCGCCCGGCACACGGAGGAGTGCGGCTTCGACGGCTTCTTCCGCTCCGACCACTACCTCACCATGGGGTCGCGGGACGGCCGTCCCGGGCCGACCGACGCGTGGGTCACGCTGGGGGCCCTGGCCCGCGCCACCTCCCGGGTGCGGCTGGGCACGCTGGTCAGCTCCGCGACGTTCCGCCTGCCCGGGCCGCTGTCCATCATCGTGGCGCAGGTGGACGCGATGAGCGGGGGGCGGGTGGAGCTCGGCCTCGGCACCGGCTGGTACGAGGCGGAGCACACGGCGTACGGGATCCCGTTCCCGCCGCTGGCGGAGCGGTTCGACCGGCTCGCCGAGCAACTGGAGATCATCACCGGCCTGTGGTCCACACCGGTGGGATCCACCTACAGCTTCGAGGGCACCTACTACCGGCTGACCGACTCGCCGGCGCTTCCCAAGCCGGTCCAGTCGCCGCGCCCGCCGGTGATCGTCGGCGGCGGTGGTCCGCGCCGCACGCCGGCGCTGGCGGCCCGGTTCGCCGACGAGTACAACTCGCCGTTCGCGACCGTGGACGTGGCCGGTCAGCGGTTCGAACGGGTCCGTCGCGCGTGCGAGGAGATCGGGCGCGACCCCGCGTCGCTGACCTACTCGGTCGCCGTCACGGTGTGCTGCGGTCGCACCGATGCGGAGGTGCGGGCCCGGGCGGAGCGGCTGGGCCGGGACCCGCAGACCCTGCGGGAGCGTGGCGCGGTGGTCGGCACCCCGGGCGAGGTGGTCGAGCAGTTCGCCGCGTACGGCAAGATCGGCGCGACCCGGATCTACATGCAGATCCTGGACATGGCCGACCTGGACCACCTGGACGTGCTCGCCGCGGAGGTCGCGCCCGCGGTGTGAGCCGGGGTCGCCGGCGAGCGGCTTCGGGTCGATCGCCAGCCACGGCTCCCGCTCGCCCGCCAGCACGTTGGCGTAGTGCAGGTCCCAGTGCAGCAGGCGGTCACCCGCCTCCGGCAGCAGTTCCGCGACCGCGGCCGCGCACCTGGCCACCAGCCGCGGTCCTCGGCGCGCGTCAGCTGCGCCAGGGCACGTGGTGTCTGGTCCAGCATGGCGGCGGCGACGTCGCGCAGGTGCCGCAGGCCCGTCGGCGCCGGGGTGGCGGTCAGCCGGGCGAGCAGCCCACAGAGGACCTCCAGCGCGGCACGGTCGTCCGGCAGCGACGCGAGGCTCCGGGTCGGGTGGAGGCGCTCCAACAGCAGCAGCCCGGTGCCGGTCGCGGCGTCGAGGTGGTGGTCGAGCAGGCGCACCGCCCCGTCGCCGTCCCAGGCCCGCAGGGCCGCCGGCTCCCCGACGGTCTCCTCGTCGACGTGCTGCACCTTCAGGGCCGCCGCCGTCCCGTCGGCGCGGCGCACCGGCAGGACCAGGGCCACCCGCCCGGCGAGCGGCGGCCCGTCCGGCCGCAGCCGCCACCGCGACAGGCTGGCCGCCACCAGGCCGGGGGGTGCGGCCACCACGCCCGGCCCGCGTCGCCCCGGTCGGCCACCTGGCTGGCGGCGAGCGCCGCGGGCACGGCGATCGGCGGAGGTGCGGGCACACCGCGACCGTACCCGGACGGCGTGGCGCCCGACGACCGGGTTTCCGGTGCTCGTACCACCGGGCCGCCCCGGCGGTCGGGCGGTGGCTACGGGGCGGTGCGGCGCGTACGCCGACCGGGCGTACGCCGCCCGCGACGTGCGGCACCTGCCCCCGGGTGCGGTGACCGGGCGCGAGGTCCGCTGACGGCCGGCGTGCCGCCGGCCGGCTCATCCGGCGAGCGGCGCGAACAGGTCCACGGCGTTGCCGTCCGGGTCGTGCACCACGGCGTACCGCTGACCCCAGGGTCCGTCGACCGGCTCCCTCGCGCCGGCGTCGCCGGCCCCGACCAGGTCCGCGTACGTCCGGTCCACCGCTGGCGCGTCCGCGCACCGGAACACCAGGGCGGTCCGCGAGCTGCCGGACGGTGGCCGCCACTCGGGCATGAACGAGCGGATCACCTCCTCGGTGTCCCACGCCAGGCGCAGGCCGCCGGGCAGGGTGACCTCGCCGTGCAGCTCGCGTTCCGCACCGTCCGGAATGTCCAGCCCGAGGCGCCGGTGGAACGCCACCGAGGCGGCCATGTCGGCGACCACGATCCCGATCAGGTCCAGGTTCGGTGTCATGCCGGTGACCCTACGGCCGTGCGGATCCGGTCGCCGGGAATCCGGAGGTGCACCCGACCGGGGATCCGCAGGTGCCCCGGCCGGTGGCGGTCGGGCCGTGGTCGCCGGGGGTCTTTCAGGCCGGTGGGTTCTCGCCGGCGGAGGTGTGCGGCACGCGCTCGGCCGGGATGGTGCCCAGCCGGCCGGCCCGGTAGTCCTCGAACGCCTGCACCAGCTCCTCGCGGGTGTTCATGACGAACGGACCGTAGTGGGCGACCGGCTCCCGGATCGGCTCGCCACCCATGATGTACACGTCAAGCTTGGGCGTCCGCGACGGCTGGACGGCGTCGGCGGTGATCCGCAGCGCGTCGCCCGGACCGTGCACCGCCAGCTGCCCGGTGTGCAGCGGGTGCCGACGCTTCCCCACGGTGCCCTTACCGCCGAGCACGTAGACCAGCGCGTTGTAGTCCCGTCGCCACGGCAGGTCGGCCTGGGCACCCGGCTCGAGCGTCATGTGCACGATCGTGATCGGCGTGTGGGTGATGCCCGGGCCGCGGTGCCCGGCGACCTCGCCGGCGATGACCCGGATGAGCGCGCCGCCGTCCGGCGTGGTCAGCAGCGCCGCCGCCGTGCCGCGGATGTCCTGGTAGCGCGGTGGCGACATCTTCTTCGCGCGGGGGAGGTTCACCCACAGCTGCAGCCCGTGGAACAGCCCGCCGCTGGCGACCAGGTGCTCCGGCGGCTTCTCGATGTGCAGGATGCCCGCACCCGCGGTCATCCACTGGGTGTCGCCGTTGGTGATGGTCCCTCCGCCACCGTGGGAGTCCTGGTGCTCGAAGATGCCGTCGATCATGTACGTCACGGTCTCGAACCCACGGTGCGGGTGCCACGGCGTGCCCTTCGGCTCACCGGGTGCGTACTCGACCTCCCCCATCTGGTCGAGGTGGATGAACGGGTCCAGCTCGTCGTAGGGGACACCGGCGAACGCCCGCCGCACCGGGAACCCCTCGCCCTCGTAGCCGGACGGTGCGGTGACCACCCGGCGCGCCTCCCGGAAGCGGGTGGTCGCCGGGTCGAGCTTGGGCAGGCGGGGCAGGACCAGGACGTCGTCGACAGTGACCGCGGGCATCTCCCCTCCTCGTGTCGGCTGCAGCCCAAGATACTTGACCGGACAACCATCTGCCAGGAGGTCAGCCCATGCGGGCCCGCTGGTACTGCGCCGGCGTGATGCCGTACGCGCGCCGGAACCACCGGGTCAGGTGCGCCTGGTCGGCGAAACCCACCGCGGCCGCGGCGACGGACACGGTTCGCCGGCGGCCAGCGCCCGCCGCGCCGCGCGCAGTCGCAGCTGCCGCAGGTAGGCGCTGGGCGACATCCCGTACCGCCGCTGGAAGGCCCGGTAGACCGCGAAGCGGCTGGCACCGGTGGCGCGGGCCAGGTCGTCGGCCGAGACCGGTCCGGCGAAGCTCGCGTGCAGCAGGTCCCGCGCGGCCGCCAGCACGCCCGGTGGGCCGTCGCCGTGCGACTCGGGCGGGTACCGGCCCGTGGCGTGGCCGGTCGCCGCCACCACCAGCGCGTCGACCGCCTCCTGCACCGCCAGCGGGTCGGTGGCCTCCAGCAGCGCGGCCGCGGCCGTCCGCACCCGGGCGGCCAGCACCGGGTCGTCCACCACCGGGTCGCGGAACAGCGGCAGGCCGCGGGCGCCGCCGTGCTGCTCGCACACCTCCCGCACCACCTCGGGGTCGACGTGGACCGGGTGCTCAAAGGGTTGCGCCTGCATCCCTGAGACCGTGTGGTGGGCCGGGGTCCGCTGCGGGGGGACGCCGGCGGTGGCTCAACCGCGCAGGCGCAGCCCACGAGGGGTGACGCGGAAGCCGGCGGCGGTCAGCGCGTCGTGCAGCGGGGAGGAGCGGACCGCGGCGCCGTCGGCGCGTTCCACCGACAGCGCGCCCAGCGCGCCGGCGTGCACCGCGTCGGCCAGCGCCTTGGCCGCCGCCGCCAGCGCGTCCCGGTCGTCGGTGTAGGACAGCAGGGTGCGGCCGCCCCGCTCCACGTAGAGGGCGAGCTGACCGCCGACGAGGACCACCAGGGCGCCGGCCTTGCGGCCGGCCCGGTGGCCACCGGCGCGCGCCCCCTCCTCGCCGGCGTCGACCGGTCGCTCGGGCCAGGGCAGCGCCGCCCCGTACGGGTTGGCCGGGTCCGTGGCGGCGAGCACCAGCGCCGAGCGGTGTCCGGGCCGGTCCTCACCGGCCAGGGCGCGCAGCCGGTCGACCGCGCCGGGGACGGCGAACTGGGCGGCTCCGAGCCCTTCGACGAAGTAGCCGCGACGGGCCGCCCCGCGTTCCTCCATCGCGGCGAGCACCGGGTAGACGCCGGCGAACCCGCCCGGCGGGCCCTCCGCGGCCACCGCGCCCCGGGTCACCACGCCGTGCCGCTCCAGCAGGGCGTCGGCCAGCGCCGCGGCGCGCCGCGTGGGGTCGGTCTCGCGCGCCGGCAGCCGGTGCCACCGTCCGGCCACGGTGGGCGGGCCGGTGCGGGACGGCAGCGCGATCCGGCCGGGTCGGCGGTAGCGGGACCGCGACGGCGCCGGGCGGTGCCGGTGGGCGCCGGTGCCGCCGGCGAGCAGTGCCCGCAGGGGCGCCAGGGTGTCGTTGGACAGGTAACCGGCCCAGACCAGGTCCCAGATCGCCGCCACCAGGGTCGGGTCGTCGACCGCTTCCCCCATCGAGGCGCCCACCCGGTCGGAGAGGGCGCGGAAGAACAGCGCCTGGTCGCCTTCGAGCGCCTCCAGCACCGCCTCGTGCACCGGCGTGAGCGCCAGGTCCGGGTCGGGCGGCGGCAGCAGCAGCGGCGCGGCGTCGGCGTAGCAGAGCGTCACCCAGCCGTCGCCGGCGCCGATGGCGCCGGTGCCGGCCCAGACGACCTCGCCGCTGGCGCACAGCTCGTCCAGGTAGGCGGGGGAGTAGTCGGCCACCCTGGCGGGCAGGACGAGCCGTTCCAGCGCGGACGCCGGCACCGGTGCCCCCTGCAGCTGCTCGACCGCGGCCGCGAGCGCCTCCACCCCGGTGGCCGACGTGCCCACCTGCTGCCAGCGGGGCAGGAACACCGCCAGCGTCTCCGGGGGCACCGGTTCGATTTCGCGGCGCAGCGCGGCCAGAGTGCGGCGTCGCAGCAGCCGCAACACCTCCGTGTCGCACCACTGGGTCCCGGTCGCGTCCGGGGTGAACTCGCCGCTGACCACCCGGCCGTCCGCGGCCAGCCGGCGCAGCGCCTGCTCCACGACGGCCACACCGAGGCCGAACCGGGCCGCGCACGCGGCCGCGTCGAACGGGCCGTGGGTGCGGGCGTACCGGGCGATCAGGTCGCCCAGCGGGTCGGCGACCGGCGCGAGGTGGGCCTGCGGGATCCCCACCGGCAGCGCCGTACCCAGCGCCTGGGCGTACCGCCCGGCGTCCTCCACGAGGATCCACCGCGGCTCGCCGGCCACCCGTACCTCGACGGCGCGGCGGGCGGCGGCCAGCTCGGCGAGGTGCGACGGGTCCGCGCCGCGGGCCGCGCACTCGGTCGCCGACAGGTCGCCGAGCACCCGCAGCATCTCCGCGACGTCCTCGGCGTCGCGGACGCGGGGTGGTTGCACCAGCCACTGCAGCTGCGCGGCGGTGGCCTCCACCACCCGCGGGTCCAGCAGCTCCCGCAGGTCGACCCGGCCGAGCAGCTCACCGAGCAGGGTGGAGTCCAGCGCCAGCGCGGCGGCCCGCCGCTCGGCCAGAGGCGCGTCGCCCTCGTAGAGGAAGGCGCCGACGTAGCCGAACAGCAGCGAGCGGGCGAACGGCGACGGCTGTGGTGTCTCCACCTCCACCAGCCGGGCCCGCCGACCCGCGAGGTCCCGCATCACGCCGACCAGGCCGGGCAGGTCGAACACGTCCTGCAGGCACTCGCGGGCCGCCTCCAGGGTGATGGGGAAGTCGGGGAACTCGCGGGCGACGTCCAGCAGCTGGGCGGCGCGCTGCCGCTGCTGCCACAGGGGCTGGCGGCGGCGGGGGTCGCGACGGGGCAGCAGCAGCGCCCGGGCGGCGCACTCGCGGAACCGGGAGGCGAACAGGGCCGAGCCGCCCACCGCGTCCTGCACCACCCGCTCGATCTCGTCGGGGTCGAAGACCACGAGGTCGGCACCGGGTGGGTCGTCGAGCATGTCGGGCAGCCTCACGACGACGCCGTCGTCGGAGGGCAGCACCTGCGCGTCGATCCCGTAGCGCTGCCGGACCCGCTGGCCGATCGCGAGCGCCCACGGCGCGTTGACCTTGGCGCCGAGCACACTGTGGACGACCAGTCGCCAGTCGCCCAGCTCGTCGCGGAACCGCTCGACCACCACGGTGCGGTCGTCCGGCAGCGCCCGGGTGGCGCGCTGCTGCTCGGTGAGGTACGCGACGAGGTTGTCGGCCGCCCACTCGTCCAGACCGACCTCGCGCAGCCGGACGGTGGCCTGCTGCGGGTCCTGCCGGGCGAGTGTCCGCAGCCGGGCACCGATGGCCCGGCCCAGCTCCAACGGCCGGCCCGGCACGTCCCCCTTCCAGAACGGCATCCGCGCGGGCTGGCCGGGGGCGGGGGAGACCAGCACCCGGTCGGCGGTGATCTCCTCGATCCGCCAGGAGGTGGAGCCGAGCATGAACACGTCGCCGACGCGCGACTCGTACACCATCTCCTCGTCCAGCTCACCGACCCGCACCGGCTTGTCGGCACCGGCCAGGAACACCCCGAACAGGCCGCGGTCGGGGATGGTGCCCCCGCTGGTGACCGCCAGCCGCTGGCTGCCGCGCCGGGCGGTGAGCGTGTCGGTGGTCCGGTCCCACACCAGTCGCGGTCGCAGCTCGGCGAACGCGGTGGACGGGTAGCGTCCCGACAGCATGTCCAGCACGCCGGTCAGGGCGGAGTCCGGCAGCTCCGCGAACGGCGCCGCCCGGCGCACCACCCGGGCCAGGTCGGCGACCCGCCAGTCGTCCATGGCGACCATCGCGACCACCTGCTGCGCCAGCACGTCCAGCGGGTTGCGCGGATAGCGCAGCTGCTCGATCGCGCCCTCGACCATCCGCTCGGCGACCACCGCGCAGGAGAGCAGGTCGCCGCGGTGCTTGGGGAGGACCACGCCGGTGGAGACCGCACCCACCTGGTGGCCGGCGCGTCCGATCCGCTGCAGCCCGGCCGCGACCGACGGTGGGGCCTCGACCTGGATGACCAGGTCGACCGCGCCCATGTCGATGCCGAGCTCCAGCGAGCTGGTCGCCACGACGGCGGGCAGCTGCCCGGCCTTGAGCGCCTCCTCGATCTGCCTGCGCTCCTGTTTGGACACGCTGCCGTGGTGGGCCCGGGCCACCACCGGGGCGCTGCCGGCGGCCGCCCCGGACTGCGCCATGACCTGGGCCGGCACCCGGTCGGGCGGCGCGGCCGCCGCGGCGATCTCGTTGAGGCGGGCACAGAGCCGCTCGGCGGTGCGCCGGGCGTTGGTGAACACGATCGTGGACCGGTGGGCGCGGATCAGCTCGTAGATGCGCTGCTCCACCGCCGGCCAGATGGAGGGCCGCGACGGCTCTTTGGCACCGCCACCCTCCCCGGGTGGCGCGGCGGCACCGGGCGGCGCGGCGCTGCCGGCGGGCGCGGCTGGGGTCGACGGTGCGGCGTCGCCCCGGGAGACGTCCATGGGCGGTACGGTGCCGGCGGGGTCGGTCATGTCCGGGACCGGCACCTGCACGCTGACCCGGATGGTCTTGGCGGCCGGCGGCTGGACCACCTCGACCGGGGCGGCGCCGCCGAGGAAGCGCGCGACCTCCTCGGCCGGCCGGACGGTCGCCGACAGGCCGATCCGCTGTGCGGGGCGGGGCAGCAGCGCGTCCAGGCGCTCCAGCGACAGCGCCAGGTGGGCACCCCGCTTGGTGGCCGCCACCGCGTGGACCTCGTCGACGATCACCGTCTCGACCGTCCGCAGCGCCTCCCGGGCCGAGGAGGTGAGCAGGAGGTACAGCGACTCCGGGGTGGTGATGAGGATGTCCGGTGGGCGGCGGGGGAAGGCGCGTCGTTCCTCCGCCGGCGTGTCACCTGTCCGCATCCCGACCGTGACGTCCGGTTCGGGCAGGCCGAGGCGGGCGGCGGCCTGCCTGATGCCGACCAGCGGCGCCCTCAGGTTGCGCTCCACGTCGACGGCGAGCGCCTTCAGCGGGCTGACGTAGACGACGCGGCAGCCCGGCGGCGCGTCCTGCGGGCGCGGCTGCGAGACCAGGCGGTCCAGCGACCACAGGAACGCCGCGAGGGTCTTGCCCGACCCGGTCGGCGCGATCACCAGCGTGTGCCGGCCGGCGCTGATCGACCGCCACGCCCCGACCTGCGCGGGCGTGGGCGCGGCGAACGACGAGGCGAACCACTCCCGGGTCGCCGGGCCGAACCGCTCCAGCTCCACCCATCCATCCTGCCCGGCCGGTAGGACACCCGCCTCACGCGCGGCGGCCCGCAACCGTGGGTCCGCTGACGGCGTACGTCGTCGCGTGTGCCCGGGAGTGTGGGGGTGGCCCGGGCGCCGGGGGTACGCGCGCCCGGGCCACCCGTGTGGGAACTGCCCGAGACCGGGCGGGGGTGTGGTCGGTTAGGGCACGTCGACGACCTTGGTGACCGAGTCGGTGGCACCGTCGGCGTCGGTGACCGTCAGCGTGACGTCGCGGTCGCGCCCGCCCTGGTAGCGGTGGGTGACGACCTCACCGGAGCCGGTGGTGCCGTCGTCGAAGTCCCAGGTCCAGCTGACGATGTCGCCGACCGAGGCGCTGCCGTCGAACGTGCAGGTGCGGGTGCCGCCGGACTTGACGCAGCCGAACGTGAAGTCGGCGACCGGCTCCCGCGGGGGCGGCGCCCTGCCGGTGGCGAGCGCCACCGCGGCGTGGGCGTCGATGCGGCCCTGGCCCCAGACGTTGTTGTCGCCCGCGGTCCCGCCGCACCGCAGGTCGCTCACGTCCCGCGCAGTGGTGTCCAGGATGGCGCGGGTGGCGGTGACGTCGCCGACCAGGTCCGGTGCGGCCGACCAGACCAGGGCCACCACACCGGAGGCGTGCGGCGTGGCCATCGACGTGCCGCTCGCGGTGGCGTACCCGTTGGTCGGGACCGAGCTGCGGACGGCCACGCCCGGAGCCGCGATGTTGGGTTTGACGCCACCGTCAACATCGGACGGACCGCGGCCCGAGAAGGACGCGATGGTGTTGGTGATGTCGTAGGCGCCGACCCCGTACGACTGTGGGTAGTCACCCGGGGAGGAGGCGCTGCCACAGGACGGACCGGAGTTGCCGTTGGCGAACATCGGGAAGATGCCCGCGGCGATCCACGCGTCGACGACGTCGGCGTACCACGGGTCGCCGCCGACACCGCCCCAGGAGTTGTTGACGATGTGCGGGGCCTTCGACGGGTCGGGGTTGTCGCCGTTGAGGTCGGTCGGGGCGATCATCCACTGACCGGACGCGATCAACGAGCTGCTCGAGCAGTTGTTGGTCTCGCAACCTTTCGCGGCGATCCAGGCCGCCCCGGGTGCCACGCCGATCTGGTTGCCGCCGCCGTCGTCGCCGACCATCGTGCCCATGGTGTGGGTGCCGTGCCCGTGGTTGTCGCAGGGCACGCCGGGTGGGCAGATGCCGGCCGGGTCGAACCAGTTGTAGTTGTGGTCGAACGACCCGTCACCGAGGTTCCCCCGGTACCGGCCGACCAGTGCGGGGTGGTTGAACTGCACCCCGGTGTCGATGTTGGCCACGACGATGCCCTCGCCGGTCACGCCGAAGTCGGCCCACACGTCGTCGGCGTTGATGTTGGCGATGCCCCATTCGACCGCCTGGATCGTGGACCTGGCCGGCGTCATCTCCACCGGCGCGATCAGGTTGAGGGTGGCGTTGGCGCCGATGTGGGAGACGTCCGGGTGGGTCGCCAGCCGGTCGAGCAGCGTCCGGTCGCCCTCCACCAGGATCGCGTTGGTGATCCAGAAGGGGGTGTACGTGGCGCCCAGGCCGTCGAGCATGGCGCGCAGGCCGGCCTGGCTGCGCTCGGCGGTGGTGGTCAGCCGCTCGTACACGTACCGCACCCGGCTGGTCCGGTCGCGGAAGGTCGCCGCGGCCGCCAGGCTCGGACGTTCGTCCAGGTAGACGAGGAACTCGGCGGTGCCGTCCGCCGCGAGGTCGGCCAGGACCTCGCGGTCGATCCCCGCCGAGGGCTCCACCGCGGTGGCGCTCGTGGGCCCTGCGGCGGCCAGCGCGGCGACGAGGACGGTTGCGGCGGCGGCCGCGGACAGCCCGCGTCCCAGCCGCTCGCGTCGCCGCACGGATCGGTGTGACATGGACATTCCCCTACCGTCTGGACAGGCTGCGCCAACCATCAGCTCCGGCGCCCCGGGGGCGGTCGGACGCATGTGGACGGCGCCCGTACGGCTCACGCTGGCGTGTCCGGGACGAGGCTGCAATGCGTAGTTACTACGTAACAAATGGGCGCGGTCCAGACGGGCGGTGCGCGCACCGAACAGCGCAACGCGGACGCTGCAGGACCAACCACGACATTCAGCGTAGGTGCGCGTCGGCGGTGCGCGTCGGCGGTGAACCCGGGGTCGCCGCCGGCCGCAGCGACGCCGGCAGCGGCGCGGCCGCGGCCATGCGCGTCGGCGGTGTCCGTGCCGGCCACGGGGTCCGGTGGCCGCCGCGACCGCGGCCGCGCCCGCACGTGGCGCGCAGCCGACCGCGGCCGTTCGGCTCGGCGGCGCCACGCCGGCCGGCCAGGGCCCGGCAGCCGCGGGCAGCCGCGGGCAGGCGCGAGCCGGTCGGCGGGAACGAGGGGTCCGCCCTAGAGGTTGAGCACCCGCGGGTCGGTGGCGAGCGCCCGCAGGTGCCCGGCCGGGTCGTCGATGAGCCTGCGGCGGCTCAGGTCGAGCATGCCGGCCAGGCAGCGCAGCTCCGCGGCGAGCCGGCCGTCCGGACGGCGGAAGTCCTGCACGATCCGGAACGTCTTCCCCCCGCCCCACTCGAACTGGCACGTGACGTCGACCTCGTCACCGGCCCGCAGCTCGGACCGGTAGCGGATGGTGTTCTCCAGTGCCGCCGGGCCCACCCCGCTGGCGACGAGCATCTCGTGCGTGATGCCGGCCGCCCGCAGGCACTCCCACCGGGCGTGCTCGGCGTACTGGAGGTAGACGGCCTGGTTGACGTGACCGTTGGGGTCCAGCTCGTAGCCACGCACCGCCACCCGTACCCGGAACGGATCCATGGCGGCACCCTAGCGACCTAGCGGCCGGCCCCGACGCCCGGCAGGTACGCCGGGGTGGCGACGGTCACTCCCCGGTCGGGCTCCGGCGGGCCCGCCACCAGCCGTAGCGGCACCACCCCGGCCCAGTACGGCAGCGCGAGATCCCCCGGCTCCTCGGCGACCGGCCCGCGACGCTGCTTGATCGACACCTCACGCAGCGGGACGGCGAGCACCGCGGTCTCCGCCAGCTCCCGACGGGTCGGCGGCCGGGTGTCGGACGACCGTCCGGGGGCCAGCTTGTCCAGCAGCGCGGCGAGCACACGCCGCTTGTGCGCGTCGTCGCGGACCAGCGTGGCGGTGCCGTGGACGACCACCGAGCGGTAGTTGACCGAGTGGTGGAACTGCGAGCGCGCGAACACCAGGCCGTCGATCAGCGTGACGGCCAGGCACACCGGCAGCTCGCCGGCGCGGGCGGCCAGCATCGGCCGGCTGCCCGTGGAGCCGTGCACGTAGACCGTCTCGTCGACGCGGACGTGCAGCGTCGGCAGCACCCGCGGCTCGCCGTCCACGACGAACGCCAGGTGGCAGTAGTACGCCTCGTCGAGCACCGCGTGGACGGCGGCCCGGTCGTAGCCGACCCGTTCCCGTAGCCGCAGAGGGGTGGTGCGGGGCGTCGGTGCGTACCCGGCGGTCACGGAGCCCTCCTGAACTATGTACTAGTACAATTTCAGGATTGTGACAGAACGATATCAGATCTCGGGCACATCGGCCTCCGCCATCGCGGCCAGCGTGGAGCAGGCGGTGGGGCGGGGAGAGCTGGCACCCGGTGCGCACCTGCCCCCGGTACGCGAGCTGGCCGCCCACCTCGGCGTGAGCCCGGGCACAGTCGCCGCGGCGTACCGGACATTGCGGCAGCGGGGCGTCGTCGAGACCGCCGGGCGGCGTGGCACCCGCATCCGCGCCCGGCCGCCCGTGGCGGCGGTACGGGCGGCGCGGCGGTTGCCCCCGCCGCCGGGTGCGACGGACCTGTCCACCGGCGAGCCCGACCCGCGGCTGCTGCCGGACCTCGCGCCGCACCTGCGCCGGCTGGCCCGCCCCCGCGTGTCGGCCGGCTACGCCGACGCCGGACCCGTGCCCGAGCTGGTGGCGCTCGCCCGCGACCGGCTGGCCGCCGACGGCGTGCCCGTGGCCGGCGCCGGGGTGACCGTCACCGGCGGCGCGCTCGACGGGATCGAGCGGCTGCTCGCCGCCCACCTGCAGCCCGGCGACGCAGTGGCGGTCGAGGACCCGGGGTGGGCCAACCTGCTGGACCTGGTCGCCGCCCTCGGGCTGGTGCCCGTCGGCGTACCCGTGGACGACGACGGGCCGCTGCCGGCGGCGCTGGACCGGGCACTGGCCCGCGGTGCCCGCGCGGTGATCGTCACCGCCCGGGCCCACAACCCCACCGGCGCGGCCGTCACCGCCGACCGGGCCGCCGACCTGCGTGCCGTGCTCGCCGCCCACCCCGCCACACTGCTCATCGAGGACGACCACTCGGCCGAGCTGTCCCGTCAGCCGTTGCACCCGCTGGCCGGCGCGACGAGCGCGTGGGCGTTCGTCCGGTCGGTGTCCAAACCGTACGGACCGGACCTGCGGGTCGCCGTGCTCGCCGGCGACGAGGCGACCGTGGCCCGGGTGGAGGGACGGATGCGGGTCGGCACGGGCTGGGTTTCCACGCTGCTGCAGCGGCTGGTGGTCAGCCTGTGGCAGGACGAGCAGGTGGCGGCCACGGTGGCCGCCGCCGGGGACAGCTACCAGCGGCGCCGCGACGGCCTGCGGGAGGCGCTGGCCGCCCGGGGCGTGGCGGCCCACGGGCGCAGCGGCATCAACGTGTGGGTGCCCGTGGTGGACGAAACCCGTACCGTCGCGGCGTTGCGGGACGCCGGGTACGCGGTGGCGCCCGGCGCGCTGTTCCGGCTGGCGAGCCCACCGGGCATCCGGATCACCATCAGCGCCGTGGAGGAGAGCGAGCTGCCGGCCCTCGCCGACGCGATCGCCGCCGCGGTGACCGCCCACCCTCGGCCCGCGCGCCACGCCGTCTGAGCACGCGTGCGACCACGGCCGTCTGACCGCCAGCGACCGGCGTGCACCGGATCACGCCGCGCCGTCTCGGCGCGCGTACGGCCGGGCGGACGGTCACGCGGTCGGTCGCGGGGTCACCCGGACGGTGGTCCGGCTACACGCACCCGACGATGAACGGCGCCCGGGGCCGGGCTACACGCGCCGGCCGAGGAACGCGAGCAGCCGGGTCTGCTCGTCGGCGCCCGGCGGTGGCTCGACCGGCGGGCCGAACGCCCCGGAGCTTCGCAGCAGGTCGCCCAGCGCCTCGGTCTGGGCGCGAACGTGGGCCAGGTCCTCCGGTGGGATCCGCTCGTCCTGGCCGGTGGCCCGGGCGAGGTCCCAGCCGTGCACGATCAGGTCGACGTTGAGGAACCGGTCAACCGCCTGCTCGAACGTGCTGCGACCGGTGACTCCGTCGAACTCGGCGGTGGCCCGCTGCGGATCCTCAAGGTCCTCCAGCATGACGGTCCGGGCGGTCTCCCACGCGCCGGCCGGGTCGTCGGCCACGTCCGGGGTGGCGATCTGTTCCCTCCCGACCAGCTTCCGGAACATGGACTGCGTCTCGACCACGTGACCGACCAGCTGCCGGACCGACCAGCCCTCGCAGGGAGTCGGGTCGTCCCAACGGCCGGGCGGCACGGCGGCGACCAGGTCGGCGAACCGGCGGGACAGCCGGCGGTAACGGTCGGCGATCTCGCTCATGGTCCACAGTGTGGCAGCCCGGTCCGACACGTGCCGGACAGTCGGGCGACGGTCCGGCCGTCGTGCGGGAAGCGGCGCGGTCAGCCGCCGTCGCGACCGGGACGGAACGGGTGTCCGGCGGTTGGGGTAGAACGGAGGGATGCTCGGCAGCCAGGAGCAGGTCTTGGGGGGAGGCGAGCGGGTGTTGGAGGGCCGGGGACAGGTGCCGGGGGCGCAGCGGTGGGTGCCCAAGGGGGCGGACCTGGACGGGCTGCGGGCCGCGGCCGCTCACTGCCGTGGGTGCGGGCTGTACGAGCACGCGACCCAGACGGTCTTCGGCCGCGGTGACGCGCACGCCCGCGTGGTCATGATCGGCGAGCAGCCCGGCGACATGGAGGACCGCAAGGGCCTGCCGTTCGTCGGCCCGGCCGGTCACCTGCTGCGCCGGGCGGTCGACGACGCCGGCCTCGACCCGGCCCAGCTCTACATCACCAACGCGGTCAAGCACTTCAAGTTCCGGTCGACCGGCAAGCGGCGGCTCCACCAGACGCCGACCCGGGTGGAGATCCGGGCCTGCCGGCCGTGGCTGGTCGCGGAGCTGGCCCAGCTGCGGCCGCGGGCGGTGGTGGTGCTGGGCGCGACCGCCGCCCAGGCCCTGCTGGGCCCGGGTTTCCGGATCACCCGGATGCGTGGGCAGGTGCTCCCGTGGCCGGCCAGCGCCGAGAACCCGGATGAGTTCGTCGACCACGACGGCGCGTTCCTGGTCGCCACCGTCCACCCGTCCTCGGTGCTGCGGGCCGACAACCAGGAGATCGCCTACCGCAGCCTGGTCAACGACCTGACGGTGGTGGCCGAACGGCTCGCCGCCGACGAGCGGCGGTAGCGCGGTCCGGGCCGACGGCACCGGCCACGGCTGGCAGACTGGCCGCCATGGAGCAGCACCTGTACGAGCCGGTCCACGAGGAGTTCCGGGCCCTGTGCCGCGAGTTCCTGGCGCGGGAGGCGGTGCCCCACCACGAGCGGTGGGAGCGGGAGGGGATCGTGGACCGCGACGTGTGGCGGAAGGCGGGTGCGGCCGGCCTGCTCGGCATGGACGTGCCGGTCGAGTACGGTGGGGGAGGGCAGCGCGACTTCCGGTTCAACGCGGTCCTGGTCGAGGAGCTGATCGCCGCCGGCACCACCGGTCTCGGCTTCGCCCTCCACAACGACGTCGTCGGGCCGTACCTGACCGACCTGACCACCGAGGAGCAGCGCAAGCGGTGGTTGCCCGGGTTCTGCTCCGGCGAGCTCATCACCGCGATCGCGATGAGCGAGCCCGGCGCCGGGTCCGACCTGGCCGGGGTGCGGACCACGGCCGTACGCGATGGCGACTCGTACGTCCTCAACGGACAGAAGACGTTCATCACCAACGGCCACCTGGCCGACCTGGTCATCGTGGTGGCGAAGACCGCGCCCGACCAGGGTGCCCACGGCGTGAGCCTGTTCGCGGTCGAGCGGGACACGCCGGGGTTCATCCGTGGCCGGCGGCTGGCGAAGGTCGGGCTGAAGGCCAGCGACACCGCGGAGCTGTTCTTCGAGGACTGCCGGGTGCCGGCGGCCAACCTGCTGGGTACGGAGAACCACGGCTTCTACCACCTGATGGCGAACCTGCCCCGGGAGCGCCTGAGCATCGCGGTGGCGGCGGTGGCCGCGTCCGAGCGCATCCTCGAGCTCGGGCTGGACTACGCCCGTACCCGGCAGGCGTTCGGCCGGCCGATCGGGCGGTTCCAGCACAACCGGTTCCTGCTGGCCGAGCTGGCCACCGAGGTCACGATCGCGCGGACCTTCGTCAACCACTGCGTCAGCGAGCTGAACGCGGGCCGGCTCAGCCCGGTCGACGCCGCGATGGCGAAGTGGTGGACCACCGAGCTGCAGAACAAGGTCGCCGACCGGTGCGTGCAGCTGCACGGCGGCTACGGCTACATGCTGGAGTACCCGGTGGCGAAGGCGTGGCTGGACAGCCGGGTGCAGACCATCTACGGCGGCACCACCGAGATCATGAAGGAGATCATCAGCCGCGGACTGGATCTGTGACCGCCTCCGCGGTGGCGGCCGGAGACCGCTCGGCCGCAGACCGGTCGACCGCAGGCCGCTCGGCCGGCGGCCGGTCACCGTCGGCGCCGGCCACGGGCCTGGGCGTGCGCAGTTCGTCGAGCCGGACCAGGGCCACGCCGGCGACGATGAGCGCGCCGCCGGCGAGCTGGACGGCGGTGGGCAGCTCGGCCAGCACCCACCAGGCGATGAGGATCGCGAACAGCACCTCGGTCAGGCCGACGAAGGACGCCAGGCGGGCGCCGAGGATGCGCGCGGCCGTGATGCCCGTGACGTACGCGACCACGGCGGCCACCAGCGACAGCCCCGCCACGGGGACCAGCCAGCTGGTCCGGTGGCCGCCCAGCACCACGTCGCCGAACGTGGCCCGCAGCGGATGCGGCCCCACCAGGCCGACCGCGACCAGCACCAGCGTGCCGACCGCCATGCCGGCACTGGCCAGGACGACCGGAGGCAGGCCGGTGTCGGTGCGGGCGGAGACGATGAAGTAGCCGGCCAGGCCGACGGCCGCGCCGAGTCCCCACAGGAACCCCACCGGGTGCACCGGCCCGCCGCCGGACAGGTCGAGCACGAGCACGAGCCCCGCCAGGGCGGCGGCCGACCCGGCGACGGTGAGCCGGCGCGGCCGCTGGCCCCGCACCGCCCACATCCAGCCGACCACCAGCACGATGCCGAGGTACTCCAGCAGCAGCGCCACCCCGACCGGCAGGTACTCGACCGCGTTGAAGAAGCACGCCTGGGCGGCGGCGACCCCGAGCAGGCCGAAGGCGGCCACCCCACCGAGGTTGCGCCGCAGCAGGTGCCAGCGCCCGCGCAGCGCCCACGCCGCCGGGACCGCCAGCACCAGCGCGGCGATGCCGACCCTCGCCACCACGGCCGCCTCGGCCGACCAGCCGGCGTCCATGAGCGAGCGGGCGAACGTTCCCGAGGTGGCGAAGGTGACCGCCGACAGGAGCGCCAGGACGAAGCCGGTCACGACAGATCCCTGGCGCATCCCGTCCCCCCGATTCCTCGTGTCACAGGTGAAACCGAACTATGCTTATGACAGTAGGGACGCGGTCTGACAGGGGTCAAGGTGGTTTTCGCCCATGACACCGTGGCGGCCCTCACAGCCGCCGCCGCGCTGGTCAACACCCTCGGGCGCGACCGGGACGACCTGACCGACGTGGCCGCGCTCGACGCCTTCCTCGCCACCCACGGGTGGACCGGCCGTCACGACCGGACCGTCGCGGAGCTGCGGGAGGTCCAGCAGCTGCGCCCGCGGCTGCGGCAGATCTGGTACGAGGACGAGCACGGCGTCGTCCGCATCGTCAACCAGCTGCTGCGCGAGGCGCGTGCGCTGCCGCAGCTGGTGACGCACGACGGGGAGCCGTACCACCTGCATGCCACGCCGCCGGACGCCCCGCTGGCCACCCGGATGGCGGTCGAGGCCGCGATGGCGGTCGCGGACGTGGTACGCAGCGGGGAGCTGGACCGGCTGCGCATCTGCGCCCACCCCGACTGCGACGACGTCGTGGTCGACCTGTCCCGCAACCGCTCCAAGCGGTTCTGCGACGCCGTGTGCGCCAACCGCGCCGCCGTCGCCGCCTACCGGGCCCGTCGGGCCGCCGCCGCGCGGCGCTGACGGTGTCGGACCCCGCCGGTACCGTCGCCGCATGGCGGCGCAGTCGGCCGACGCGGCGACCGCCCGGCCCGGCCCCGCGCTGCGCGGCCTGGTCGGCGGCTACCACGGCTCCCGGATCGCCGGGCTGCCGCCGGGTCGCCACCTCGGCCTGCCCGCGCCCCACCTGGGCCTGATCATCGCGCTGGGCGACCCGGTCCACCTCGGCGTCATGCCCGACCCGACCCGCCCGCCCGGTTCGTTCCGGGCGTTGGTACACGGGTTGCAGACCCGGCCGGCGGTGATCGCGCACGACGGATCCTCGTACACCCTCTCGGTCGACCTGACCCCGGCCGGCTGCCGCGCGCTGTTCGGCGTGCCCGCGGCGGCGCTGGCCGGCGCCGTGGTGGGCCTGGACGATCTGCTCGGCCGGTTCGCCGACGGGCTGGCCGAGCGGCTGGCCGCCGCCCCCGGGTGGCCGGCGCGGTTCGCCGTCCTCGACGAGGTCCTGGCCGGCCTGGCCGCCCGGTCCGCCGGCGCCGCGCCGGACGCGGTCGCGGCTGGAGCCTGGCGGCGGCTGGTCGACGCCGGTGGCCGGCTCACCGTCGCCGAGCTCGCCGCCGGGACCGGTTACACCAGGCCGTACCTGACCCGTCGGTTCGTCCGCGAGCACGGGCTGACACCGAAGCAGGTCGCCCGCGTCGTGCGGTTCGCACGGTCGCACCGGCTGCTGCGCGATCTCGGGCGCGCCCGCCTACGGCAGGACCGACCCGACCGCCCCGGGCGGCCCGGCCGGTCCGAGGGTCACCGCACCTTGGCGGAGGTGGCCGCCGCCTGCGGCTACTACGACCAGGCCCACCTCTCCCGGGAGTGGGGCGAGCTGGCCGGCTGCCCGCCGTCGGCCTGGCTCGCCGCGGAGCGGCTGCCGTTCGTCGAGCGAGCGGCCGGCCCGTCCGCGCCGTGACCGACCCGGCCCGGCGAGGTTCCCTCCGTCCAAGCCGCACGGCGCCGCCCGCCACTACCGTGGCGCCATGAGCACCGTGATACCGACCCTCGGTTACCGTGACCCGCGGGCCGCGATCCAATTCCTGGTCGAGGCGCTGGGCTTCACCCGGACCGCCGTCCACGACGATCCGGTCACCGGCGAGGTGCACCACGCCGACCTTTGCCGGCCCGACGGCGGGAGAGTCGAGGTCCACAGCGCCGCACCGGGGCTGTCCGTCGCCGACCTGGCCGCGGCGGTCGAGGGGGAGGGTGGACCCGACGGCTACCCGCCCTTCTCGGTCCACATCGACACCGACGACCCGGACGGGGCGTACCGGCGGGCCGTCGCGGCCGGCGCCACGGTGGTGCGGGAGCTGCAGGACCGCCCGGTCGGCACCCGGAACTTCATCGTCCGCGACCCGGAGGGTCTCTACTGGAGCGTGGGGACGCCGCTGCCGCCGCTGGAGCGGGACGCCGACGGGCGGTGGCGTCCGGTCACCCGGTCGGGCGGCTGACGGTGCCCGCGACCTGGGAGACCGTCGCGGCGATCCTGTCAGAGCTGCCCGGCACGGAACCCGACCCGGCCGGCGTGGAGCGGGTACGGGTGCGGGGCCGGTCGGTGGCGTACCTGGCGGGCAACGAGCGCAGCCGGCCGGCGGGTGCCGCGGCGCACGAGGAGTTCGTGGTGGTGCGGTGCACGTACGAGGAGCGCGAGGCGCTGCTGGCACAGGATCCGGGGACGTTCCACGTCACCCCGCACTACCGCACCTACCCGGGCGTGATCGTGCGGCTCGCCACCGTCGACCCGGACCAGCTGCGTGAGCTGCTCGTCGACGCGTGGCGGCTGGTCGCCCCGAAACGGCTCGTGCGCGGATACGACGCCGGGCGGTGAGCCTCCCGGCACGCCCCTCGGCGGTGGGCGGCACCGGGCGGTCGGGCGGCGACGAGGGCCGGGGGCACGGGCGTCGGGTACCGGCGGCAGCGACGGCGGCGGTGTGGCGGCCGACACGTACCCCGGCGTGGCCTAGCGGCCGGTTGGGCGTCACGATGTGGGTGCCCGCCCACCTCAGACAGGAGGCCGCCGAATGGTGACCGCGACGCAGGTCGGCACGGCCGTTGACACGGCCTCGGTGCAGCGGCGGACGCTGCGGCTGCTGTTCTCCACCCAGACCATCGGCGGCGTCGGGGTGGCGATCGGGCTGTCGGTCGGCGCCCTGCTCGCCGCCGAGATGGCCGGCGTCCGGTTGTCCGGGCTCGCCCAGAGCGTGGCCGTGGTGGGAGCGGCGCTGCTGGCGGTGCCGGCCACCAGGATCATGCGGCAGTACGGGCGGGGACCCGGCCTGGCCGCCTCGTACACGACCGCCGCACTGGGAGCCGTGCTCGTGGTGACCGCGGCGGTCGTCGGTGCGGCGCCGCTGCTGTTTCTCGGTCTGTTCCTGTTCGGGGGCGGCACGACCGCCAACAGCCTGTCCCGGTACGCGGCGGTGGACCTGGCACCGGAGAACCGCCGGGGCCGGCACCTGTCGCTGATCGTGTGGGCGACGACCCTGGGGGCGGTGGCCGGGCCGAACCTCGCGCCGCTCGCGGGTCGGGCGCTGGACGGGTACGGCATCCCGACCCTGGCGGCGCCGTTCGCCTTCTCCGCCGGGCTGTTCCTGGCCGGTGCGGTGCTGGTGGTCGCGCTGCTGCGGCCCGACCCGCTGCTGGTGGCGCGGAGCCTGTCGGCCTCAGCGGTGGCCGGCGGTGCCCGCGATGAGGACAGTCGCGCAGGTGCCGGCGCCGCCGCCCGGGTTGCCGATGGGCCGGACAGCGGTAGCGCCGTGGGTACCGCCGCTTCGCCGGACGCCGCCGGTGGTGCGCCGGATGCCGCCGGTGGTGCGGATCCCGGACCGGCCGGCGAGGGCCAGCGCGGCGCGGGGATGCGGCAGGCGCTGACCGAGATCCTGGCGCGGCCGGCGGCGCGGCTGGGCGCGGGTGCGATGGCCGTCGGACACCTGGTCATGGTGTCGGTGATGGCGATGACCCCGGTCCACATCCGGGAGGCCGGACACAGTGACGCCCACACCCTGCGGATCGTCGGGATCGTGCTCAGCCTGCACATCGCCGGCATGTACGCGTTCGCGCCGGTGACCGGATGGCTGACCGACCGGTACGGCCGCCGGCGGGTGATCCTCGGCGGCCTGGTGCTGCTCCTGGCGGCCTGCGCGGTCGCGGGCACGGCCGGGCACGACTCGACGCAGCTGACGGCCGGCCTGTTCCTGCTCGGGCTCGGGTGGTCGGGCACGATGGTGGCCGGCTCGGCGCTGCTCAGCGAGTCCGTGCCGCTGCCGGTGCGGCCGTCCGCCCAGGGCCTGGCCGACGTGGGGATGGGCCTGGCCGGTGCGGTCGGTGGGGCGGCGTCGGGGTTGGTCGTGGACCTGGCCGGGTACCCGACGTTGACCCTGCTGGCGGCGGTGGCGGCCACGCCGCTGCTGGCGTTGGCGCTGCGTCCGGTGCGTGAGAGGGTGTACGCGTGAGGTTGAGCGACTTCTGGGCGCGCATGGCGGAGGCGTTCGGGCCCGACTACGCGCCGAGCGTGGCGCGCGACCAGGTCATCGCGCAGCTGGGCGGCCGTACCGTGATCGAAGCGCTCGACGCCGGGGAACCGACCATCGACGTGTGGCGGGCGGTGGTCGCCGCCTTCCCGGACCGGATCCCGGCCAAGCTGCGCTGACCGACCCGCACGGCGCTCCGCGGCGTGCCGGCGCGTACCCGCGCGGTTGCGCCCGAGTGGGCGTACGGCCGGCGCCCGTACGGACGTCGGCCGCGCAGGCGTGCCGCCCGCACCCGTGGACGTCGGCCGAGTGGGCGTGTCGGCTCCCCACTCGTACGACTGTTCGGTTATTGTCCACGAGACGGAGTTGTCCACAGGCGCGACCGGGCGGCTGCCGTCTGTCGTACCGGACGCCTACGGTGTCCGGGTGGCGAGGAAACCGACCAGAAGCGTGGCAGGAGCGGCGACCATGGCAGTGGTGCCCGACAAGGAGAAGGCGCTGGAGCTGGCGCTGACGCAGATCGAGAAGCAGTACGGCAAGGGCTCGGTCATGCGGCTGGGCGAGCGTCCGGCGATGGAGATGCCGGTGATCCCCACCGGGTCGATCGCCCTCGACATCGCCCTCGGTGTCGGCGGCCTGCCCCGGGGCCGGATCGTGGAGATCTTCGGCCCGGAGGCGTCCGGGAAGACCACCGTGGCGCTGCACGCGGTCGCCAACGCGCAGAAGGCCGGTGGCATCGCCGCCTTCATCGACGCCGAGCACGCCCTCGACCCCGAGTACGCCAAGGCGATCGGGGTGGACACCGACGCGCTGCTCGTCTCGCAGCCGGACACCGGCGAGCAGGCGCTGGAGATCGCGGACATGCTCATCCGGTCCGGTGCGCTGGACATCATCGTCATCGACTCGGTGGCGGCGCTGGTTCCCCGCGCCGAGATCGAGGGGGAGATGGGGGACAGCCACGTCGGTCTCCAGGCGCGGCTGATGAGCCAGGCGCTTCGCAAGATCACCGGTGCGCTCAACCACTCCGGCACCACCGCGATCTTCATCAACCAGCTGCGGGAGAAGGTCGGGGTGATGTTCGGCAACCCCGAGACCACCTCCGGTGGGCGGGCGCTGAAGTTCTACGCGTCGATCCGCCTCGACGTGCGCCGGGTCGAGAGCCTCAAGGACGGCACCGAGGTGGTGGGCAGCCGTACCCGGGTCAAGGTCGTCAAGAACAAGGTGGCCGCCCCGTTCAAGCAGGCGGAGATGGACATCATCTACGGGCAGGGCATCTCGCGCGAGGGGTCGCTCATCGACGTGGGGGTCGAGCACGGGGTCATCCGCAAGTCGGGCGCCTGGTACACCTACGACGGGGACCAGCTCGGGCAGGGCAAGGAGAACGCCCGCGCGTTCCTGAAGGAGAACCCGGACGTGGCGGCCGAGATCGAGAAGATCCTGCTCGAGAAGCTCGGCGTCGGCAGGCCCGCCGGCGCCAGTGAGCCGCAGCTGCCGCCGGTCGACTTCTGACCACGGGGTGCGCGGTGCGCCGCGGGCGTACGGGTCGGGGCTGGGACGCCGCTCCGGTCCGCCGCCGTGGAGGTCGTCGCAGCGGCGGGGCAGGCGGGGACAGGGCGACGGAGGGGTCGCGGGATCCTGCCGAGCTGGCCCGCGAGATCTGCCTACGCCTGCTCGCCGTCCGCCCGCGCACCCGCTCCGAGCTGGCCAGCGCTCTCCGTCGACGCGGGATCGCCGACAGCGTCGCCCGGGAGGTGCTCGGCCGGTACACCGAGGTCGGCATGATCGACGATGCCGCGTTCGCGCGGGCGTGGGTCACCAGCCGCCACCACGGCAGAGGGCTCGCCCGGCGGGCGCTCGGCAGTGAGCTGCGGCGGCGCGGGATCGACCCGGAGACGGTCGGGGAGGCGCTGCGCCAGATCGACACCGACACCGAGGCGGCGACCGCCCGGGCGCTGGTCGAGCGGAGGCTGCGCACCAGCGCCGCCGGCTCGCTCGAGCCGGCGGCGCTGGTGCGCAAGCTGGTCGGGATGCTCGCTCGCAAGGGCTACTCGGCCGGCCTGGCCTACCGGGTGGTGAAGGAGGCGCTGGCCGCCGACGCGCGGACCGCGGACATCGCCGAGCGGCTCGACGTCGACGCCCTCGCCGACGTCGACGGCGACGCCTTCGCTGACGGTGGGGACGCCGACGTGGCCGGGCCCGACCCGGGGACCGACGTGGCCGGGGCCGACGCCGACGTACCGACGGACCCCTTCCCCGACGCCGATGCGCGTCCCGACGGCGACCCCGGCCACCCGCCGGGGTGACCGGGGACGACGGCGGTGCTGTCCGTTGTGGCCGTTCGTCCTCGTGACCGGATCGTCCTCTTGACCAGATCGTTATCTACGCTTAACCTGCCAGTACCAAGAGCGGCTCAACCACAATCGGGCTAATCACGCAATACTGAGCAGGTAACAGAACCGCATCACTTCCGCCGGACGGTGTCGTGACGCGGCGAGGCCGAGCGGAGGTGGGCGGTGGTGCAGGCCGGCGGAGGCCAACCGGCGATACGGCCGACGGCGGCGTCGTCGGCCCCTGTCGCACGGCGGCCGGCCGTCACCTGCGGGCGCCAGCGGCGGCGCGGTGTGCACCTCGACCGCGGCGCCGGTTCCTGACGGTGCGGTGGTCCGGGAGTGGCCTGTCACGTGGGCGCACCCGGCCTCGCGGGGCCGTCCGGCGGCGGACCAGGTGCGGCGGGTCCGGGGAGTGCACGGGTGACCGGCCCGGACGTGGTTGACAGGCGCCACACCTGAACAGCGCGACGCGCGGTCGGGTGGCCGCGCGGGTGGAGGGAGGCCGCCGATGACGGAACTGCTGTGGGCGTTGGTGGCGGTCGTGGCGGTCCTGGCCGGGGTGGTGACCACCGCGCTGGCGTGGGCAGTGAAGCTCCTCCGTCGACTGTCGACTCTCGCCTCCACACCCGTGGTCCAGGCCGTGCCGGCGCAGCGTACCGGCCCCGCGGCCGTCGCGAGCAACGGTCACCGGGCGCCGGCGGAGTCCTCCGCCCCCGCCCTCGTCGGCCCGCCGTCGCGCACGCCGACCGGTGACGCCGTGGTGAGCCCCACGCGCCCGGCAACGGACCCCGACCCCGCCGCGGCGGCGCCCGGTGCCCCCCACCCCGATCCCGAAGCCGTCCACGCCGAGATCCAGGCGGCCCGGGCGGAGGCGGAACGGCTCCTCGAGGCGGCCCGGGCGAAGGCCGACGCCCTGCTGGCGCACGCGCACCGCCAGGCCGAGGAGGAGGCCGAGCGGGCGCGGGCGGCGGCCAGGCGCAGTGAGCGGGAGGCCGAAGAGCTCATCCGGACCGCGCGCGAACGCGCCGCCGAGGTGGAGCGCCGCGAGCGCCGGCTGGTCGAGCGGGAGCGGCGACAGACCGAGGAGGCCGCCAGGCTGGCCGAGCGGGAACGCCGGCTGGCCAGCGCCGAGCGGGAGCTGGCCGAGCAGGGCGCGGCGCTCGCCAAGCAGCAGGCGGCGCTGGCCGAGGCCGAACGGGCGCAACGCGCCGAGCTGGAGCGGGTGGCGGGCCTGACCGCGGAGGCGGCGCGCGCCGAGCTGGTCGCCAGCATCGAGGCGCAGGCCAAGCGGGAGGCGGCCGTCATCGTCCGGGAGCTGGAGGAGCAGGCCCGCCGCACCGGGGAGGAGCGGGCCCGCCACATCGTGGTGGAGGCGATCCAGCGGGTGGCCAGCGAGCAGACCAGCGAGAGCGTGGTCAGCGTGCTGCACCTGCCGTCGGACGAGATGAAGGGCCGGATCATCGGGCGGGAGGGCCGCAACATCCGGGCGTTCGAGTCCGTCACCGGCGTCAACCTCATCGTCGACGACACGCCGGAGGCGGTGCTGCTGTCCTGTTTCGACCCCGTCCGCCGCGAGACCGCCCGGGTGACACTGGAGAAGCTGGTGGCCGACGGTCGCATCCACCCGCACCGCATCGAGGAGGTGTACGAGGCCGCCCGCGGCGAGGTGGAGGCGCTGTGCCGGCGTGCCGCCGAGGACGCCATGGTCGAGGTCGGCATCATCGACCTGCACGACGACCTGGTGACGCTGCTGGGCCGGCTGCGCTACCGCACCAGCTACGGCCAGAACGTCCTTAGGCACCTGGTCGAGTCCGCCCTCATCGCCGGCCTCATGGCGACCGAGCTCGGCATGTCCGCCGAGGAGACGCAGCTGGTCAAGCGGGCCGCCTTCCTGCACGACATCGGCAAGGCGCTGACCCACGAGGCCGAGGGGTCGCACGCCCAGATCGGTGCCGACCTCGCACGCCGCTACGGCGAGCACGAGGAGGTGGTGCACGCCATCGAGGCACACCACAACGAGGTGGCGCCGCAGACGGCGGTGGCGGTGCTGACCCAGGCGGCCGACGCCTGCTCCGGCGGCCGGCCCGGTGCGCGGCGGGAGGGGCTGGAGGCGTACGTCAAGCGCCTGCAACGGATCGAGCAGATCGCCGCCAGCAAGCCCGGGGTGGAGAAGGTGTTCGCCATGCAGGCCGGGCGCGAGGTCCGGGTCATGGTCCACCCCGACCAGGTTGACGACATCGGCGCCGCCGTCCTGGCGCGGGACGTGGCCAAGCAGATCGAAGAGGAGCTGACCTACCCGGGCCAGATCCGGGTCACCGTGATCCGCGAGCTGCGGGCCACCGAGACGGCCCGCTGACCCCGCCTTCCCGGCCCGATCCCGCTCCCCGCCGATCAAGTTGTGGCGGGTACCGGCCGGCCGGACCCGCCCTGCGGCCACCGTCAGCTCACCGTCGGCGGCGGAGGGCCCGTGGGCCGGCCAGAGGCGGCCGGGACGGCGCGACCGGCGGCCGAGGCGCGCAGGCGGACCTCCGCCGCCGTTACGCTGGACGCGACATGACGACCCGTGCCGAGTCCCCGCCCGTGGGTACCTCCCGGCCCGCCCGTGCCGCCGCGACGGCCGGCGCGGCCACGCGCCCGCGCACCTACCAGGTCCGCACCTTCGGCTGCCAGATGAACCTGCACGACTCCGAGCGGATCAGCGGGCTGCTGGAGGAGGCCGGCTACGTGCGCCACGAGGGGGACGGCCCACCGGACCTGGTGGTGTTCAACACCTGCGCGGTCCGGGAGAACGCCGACAACCGGCTGTACGGCAACCTCGGGCACCTGCGCCCGGTCAAGCTGGCCCACCCGGACATGCAGATCGCGGTCGGTGGTTGCCTGGCGCAGAAGGACCGGGGGGAGATCATCCGGCGGGCGCCGTGGGTCGACGTCGTGTTCGGCACGCACAACATCGGCTCGCTGCCGGTCCTGCTGGAACGGGCCCGGCACAACCGCTCGGCCCAGGTGGAGATCCTGGAGGCGCTGGAGACGTTCCCCTCCACCCTGCCGGCGCGCCGGGAGTCCACCTACGCCGGCTGGGTGTCGATCTCGGTGGGGTGCAACAACACCTGCACCTTCTGCATCGTTCCCCACCTGCGCGGCCGGGAGCGTGACCGCCGGCCGGAGGAGATCCTCGCCGAGGTGCGGGCGCTGGTCGCCGACGGGGTGCTGGAGGTCACCCTGCTCGGCCAGAACGTCAACTCCTACGGCGTGGAGTTCGGCGACCGGTACGCGTTCGGCAAGCTGCTGCGCGCCTGCGGCGACATCGAAGGGCTGGAGCGCGTCCGGTTCACCAGCCCGCACCCGCGGGACTTCACCGACGACGTCATCGAGGCGATGGCGACCACGCCCAACGTCTGCCCGCAGCTGCACATGCCGCTGCAGTCCGGGTCCGACGCGGTGCTGCGACGGATGCGCCGGTCCTACCGGGTCGAGCGCTACCTGGACATCATCGACCGGGTACGGGCGGCGATGCCGGACGCGGCGATCACCACCGACATCATCGTCGGGTTCCCCGGCGAGACCGAGCGGGACTTCCAGGCCACGCTGGACGTGGTCCGACAGGCGCGGTTCGCCGGCGCGTTCACGTTCCGCTACTCCAAGCGTCCGGGCACCCCCGCGGCGGAGATGCCCGACCAGGTGCCCGCCGAGGTGGTGCAGGAGCGGTACGAGCGTCTCGTGGCGCTGGTCGAGGAGATCACGCTGGCGGAGAACCAGCGTCTGGTGGGCCGGGAGGTGGAGGTGCTGGTCGCGGTCGGGGAGGGCCGCAAGGACGCGGTCACCGGCCGGATGTCCGGACGCGCCCGCGACGGCCGACTGGTGCACTTCCACGGCGACCCGCAGCGGGTGCGCCCGGGCGACGTGGTCCACACGGTGGTGACGCGGGCGGCGCCGCACCACCTCATCGCCGACGGGGAGCTGCTGGCGCACCGCCGGACCCGTGCCGGTGACGCGTACGAGGCCGGCACCGCGCCCCGTACCAGGGCGGTGAGTCTGGGGATGCCGACCGTCGGGCCGCCGCGGTAGCCCGCACCCGTGGTACGTCCGCCGGGCGGCGTACGCCCGGCGGGGGACGCCACCGGCCGACGCGAGCCGGCCGTCCGCCCGGACGCCGGCGCGGGCCGGGCGGCCACCGGAAACCCGCCCGCCCGACGCGGGCCTGCCGGCCGCCCGCCGGTCAGGTGCTGCGTTCGGCGAGCTCCAGCACCCGCCGCTTGTTGGCCAGCGCGATCTCGGCCTCGGCCACCCGCTTCGGGTCGCCGGCCGCCCGCGCGCGGGCCAGCCGTTCCTCCGCCTCGGCGACCTGCTCGCGCATCTGCGCCAGCAGCGGGTTGGCCGACGGCTCGGTCCGGCGCCAGGCGGAGTCCATCGCCGCGCGGACCTTCTCCTCCACCGCCCGCAGGCGCCGCTCCAGGGAGGCGGCCGCGTCCCGCCGCACCCGGGGCGCCGACTGCCACCGGGCCTGGATGTCCCTGAGCTTCTCCTGCGCCGCCCGCGGGTCGGCGTCGACGTCCAACGCCTCCGCCTCGGCCAGCAGCTCCTGGCGCACCTGCATCCCCTGCCGGTGCTCGGCCTCCCGGGCCGCGAACACCTCGTTGCGGCGCGTGAAGAAGGCGTCCTGTGCGGCCCGGAACCGTTCCCACAGCCGCTGCTCGACCTCGCGGGAGGCGCGCGGCGCGGCCTTCCACTGCGCCATCAGCTCCTTGAGCCGGTTGGCGGTGCCGGTCCAGTCGGTCGAGTCGGCCAGGGACTCCGCCTCGGCCACCAGCGCCTCCTTGACCGCCTGCGCCTGCTTACGGGCGGCGTCCAGGCTGGCGAAGTGGGCGCCGCGGCGCCGGTTGAACGCGTCCCGTGCGGCCACGTACCGCTTCCACAGCTCGGTGTCGGTCTTCTTGTCCGCCCCTCGGATGGTGCGCCACTCCTCGAGGATGGCGCGCAGCCGGTCGCCGGCGGCCTTCCAGCTGGTCGACTCGGCGGCGATCCGCTCGGCCTCCTCGACCAGCGCGGTCTTGCGCGCCACCGCCTCGGCGCGGGCCGCCTCGCGGGCGGCCTTGGCCGCCCGGACCTTCTCCTCGGCCAGCCCGGCGAGCTTGTCCAGTCGGGCGGCCAGCCCGTCGATGTCGCCGACCACGTGCGCTTCCGGCAGGCTGGCGCGCAGCCGCTGGATGCTGCCGGCCGTCTGCGCCGGGTCGGCCACACCGCTGAGCAACCGGGTCTCCAGCAGGTCCACCTCGGTGACGAGGTCCTCGAAGCGGCGGGCGAAGTGGGCGAGCCCCTCCTCCGGCGACCCGGCGTGCCACGATCCGACGACCCGCTCACCCGCGGCCGTCTTGACGTACACGACGCCGTTGTCGTCAATCCGGCCGTAGCTGGTCCAGTCGCTCATCCTGCCCACTCCCTGCCGTCCCGGCGGGCCCGGTCGGGTCGCCGGCCGTCGTCACGCGTTGAAGGGCGGCCCTTCCCAGGCCCGGAGTCTGGGCGGCCCTTCCCAGGCATTCTCACAGGTACACCCGGGGGGAAGTCGAGAGCCTAGGACGGACCGTAACCATACGGTGTCCTAGCTGCCGCGGCAACTATCGTGGGCGCGTGATCGTGGTGGCCGCCGTGTGTCCTCACCCGCCGTTGCTCGTCCCGGAGCTGGCCGCCGGCGCCGCCGGCGAGCTGGACGACCTCCGGCGTGCCTGTGACGCCGCGCTCGGCACGCTCGCCGCCGCCGAGGCGGTGGTGGCGGTGGGCGGCGACGACCACCGGGCCTGGACGGGCTTTGCACCGTTCGGTGTGGACGTGCCCGGCGTGGTCGACCGGCCGGTACCGTTGAGCCTGCTGGTGGGATCGTGGCTGCTGCGCCGGGCGGGGCTGTCCGCCGAGCTGGTGACCGTCGACGTCGACGCCGCGCCACAGGCGTGCGCCCGGCTGGGGGAGCGACTGGCCGCCGATCCCCGGCGCCTGGGCCTGCTCGTGCTCGGGGACGGGTCGAACTGCCGCGGCGTCCGGGCCCCCGGGTACGACGACCCGCGCGCCCCCGCGTACGACGCGCGCGTCAGCCGCGCCCTGGCGGAGGTGGACACCGAGGCCCTGCTCGCGCTCGATCCGGGGCTGTCGGCCGAGCTGGGGGTCGCCGGCCGGGCGGCGTGGCAGGTCGCGGCCGCGGCGGTGCGGGCCAGCGGCGGCGACTGGACCGGCCGGGTGCTCTACGACGCCGCCCCGTACGGGGTGGCGTACCTGGTCGCCACCTGGGCGGCGGCGGGGGCGGCCGGATGAGCGGGCTGGTCGTGGCGGTGGTCGGCCCCACCGCCACCGGCAAGTCGGACCTCGCCCTGGCGCTGGCCCACCGCCTGGGCGGGGAGGTCGTCAACGCCGACTCCATGCAGCTGTACCGCGGCATGGACATCGGCACCGCCAAGCTGCCGCCGGCGCAGCGCCAGGGCGTTCCCCACCACGTGCTGGACATCTGGGAGGTGACCCAGACCGCGAGCGTCGCGGAGTACCAGCGGCTGGCCCGGGCCGCCGTGGACGCCATCCTCGCCCGGGGCCGCGTGCCGCTCGTGGTCGGAGGGTCCGGGCTGTACGTGCGGGCGGTGCTGGACGACCTCCGGTTCCCCGGCACCGACCCGCGGCTGCGCGCCGAGCTGGAGGAGGAGCTCGCCCGGGTCGGCCCGCACCGGATGCACCAGCGGCTGCGGGAGGTGGACCCGGCCGCGGCCGAGGCGATCCTGCCCAGCAACGGCCGCCGGATCGTGCGCGCGTTGGAGGTGGTGGCGCTGACCGGCCGCCCGTTCCCCGCGCGCGTGGAGGACCCGCCGCCGCACTACCGGTCGGTTCGGATCGCGCTGGACCGCGACGACGTGGACGAGCGGATCGCCCGACGGGTGGAGGCGATGTGGCGGGCCGGGCTGGTGGACGAGGTCCGACGGCTGGTCGACCGGGGGCTGCGCGAGGGGCGTACCGCCCGTGCGGCCCTCGGCTACCACCAGGTGCTGCAGTTCCTCGACGGCGAGATCACCGAGGAGGGCGCGTTCGGCGAGACCGTGCGCGCCACCCGCCGGCTCGTCCGTCGCCAGCGGTCGTGGTTCCGGCGCGACCCGCGGCTGGTCTGGCTGGACGCGAGCCGTCCCGACCTGGTGGAGGCGGCCCTGTCGGTGGTGGCGGCCGCCCGCGGGGGATGATGGCCGGGATGGAGGCGCTGGAGTTCGCCAAGGGCCACGGCACCGGCAACGACTTCGTGATCATCCCCGACCCGGACGGGGAGCGGGAGATCAGCCCGCGGCTGGTGGCGGCGCTGTGCGACCGCCGGTACGGCGTCGGCGGCGACGGCCTGCTGCGGGTGGTGCGGGTGGCCGCGGCGGGCCTGCCACCCCAGGGCGACGCGGAGTGGTTCATGGACTACCGCAACGCCGACGGCTCGGTGGCGGAGATGTGCGGCAACGGGGTGCGGGTGTTCGCCCGCTACCTGGTGGACAGCGGGCTGGCCGGACCGGAGCTGGCCGTCGCCACCCGGACCGGTGTGGTCACGGCGAGCGTCACGCCGGAGGCGGTCAGCGTCACGCTGGGCGCGCCCCGGCTGGCCGGGCCGGCCGCCGCCCGCGTCGACGGACTCGAGCTGTCCGGGACCGCGGTGGACTGCGGCAACCCGCACCTGGTCTGCCCGCTGCCGGCCGGTCTCGACCTCGCCGCCCTCGACCTGACCCGCCCACCGGCGGTGGACCCGGGCCGGTTCCCGCACGGGGTCAACGTCGAGTTCACCTCGCCCGGGCCGGACCCCGGCACGGTACGGATCCGCGTGCACGAGCGGGGCGTCGGGGAGACCCGCTCGTGCGGGTCGGGCGCGTGCGCGGTGGCCGCGGTGGTCCTGGGCGAGGCCGGCCGGGACAGCGGCGTGGTGACCGTCGAGTCCCCCGGCGGGGCGCTGACCGTGTCGCTGGGCGGCGGGCGGGCGGTGCTCACCGGTCCGGCCGTGCTGGTGGCCCGCGGAACGGTGATGCTCGACGCGCTCCCGTGAGGTGCCACGGGTCCCCACCGGGTGCGGTGGGCCGGGTGGACGCGGTGCCCGGACGTGGCTGACGGACGTGGCACCCGGACGTGGCCCGTGGACCGCGCGGGTCCTGCGGGATCGTGGGCGGGGACCGGTGGATCCCCGGCGGCGAATCGCGGCTGCGTGACCTGCCCGATCGTGTCACGATTGATCGGATCGACGGTGCCGACGGCCGCACGGCCGGGCGCCAGCCGGCGCGGTCGGACGGCGCCGACCGGACGTCGAGGAGAAGGATCGCGCAGGGGCGACAGATCCGCCCCGCGGTCGGGCAGACGACCGCGGGGCCGGGGAGAGGACCACCGTTTGCGAAAGCTGAACTGGACCATCGATCTTCCCGACGGGGGCCGCGGCGCCGCACAGACGATCGGTGAGCTGGATCTCGCCGACCGTCAGGCGCTGCGGCGGGTACCGGGCCTGTCCACCGAGCTGACCGACGTCACCGAGGTCGAGTACCGCCGGCTACGGCTGGAGCGGGTCGTCCTGGTGGGGGTGTGGACCGACGGCACGGCCGAGGACGCCCAGAACTCGCTGGTCGAGCTGGCCGCACTGGCCGAGACCGCCGGCTCGGTGGTGCTGGACGGCATCGTCCAGCGGCGCAGCAAGCCGGACCCGGCCACCTACATCGGCCGGGGGAAGGTCGCCGAGCTGCGCGACCTGGTGGCGGCGGCCGGTGCCGACACGGTGATCTGCGACGGTGAGCTGTCTCCCGGCCAGCTGCGCAACCTGGAGGAGGAGATCGGGGTCAAGGTCATCGACCGGACCGCGCTGATCCTGGACATCTTCGCCCAGCACGCCCGCAGCCGGGAGGGGAAGGCGCAGGTGGAGCTGGCGCAGCTGGAGTACCTGCTGCCGCGCCTGCGCGGGTGGGGCGAGACGCTGTCCCGGCAGGCCGGCGGCCGGGCGGGTGGCGCCACCGGCGGCGTGGGCCTGCGCGGCCCCGGTGAGACGAAGCTGGAGACCGACCGGCGCCGGATCCGTGCCCGGATCAGCCGCCTGCGGCGCGAGATCGCCGCCATGCGGACGACCCGCGACACGAAGCGGGCCCTCCGCCGCCGGCGGGGGGTGCCGGCGGTGGCGATCGCCGGCTACACCAACGCGGGCAAGTCGAGCCTGCTCAACCGCCTCACCGGCGCCGGTGTCCTGGTGGAGGACGCGCTGTTCGCCACGCTCGACCCCGCCACCCGTCGCGCCCGGACCTCCGACGGCCGGGAGTACACCCTGTCGGACACCGTCGGGTTCGTCCGCCACCTGCCGCACCAGCTGGTCGAGGCCTTCCGCTCCACGCTGGAGGAGGTGGCCGACGCGGACCTGATCGTGCACGTGGTCGACGGCGCTCACGCGGACCCGCCCGCACAGGTACGGGCGGTGCGGGAGGTGCTGGCCGAGGTGGGTGCCGGCGACGTACCCGAGCTGCTGGTCGTCAACAAGATCGACCTGGCGGACGAGGAGACCCTGCTGCGGCTGAAGCGGCAGTGGCCGGACGCGGTGTTCGTGTCCGCCCGCACCGGTGCCGGCCTGGCGGACCTGACCGCCGCCATCGAGGCCCGGCTGCCGCACCCGACCGTGAAGGTCACCGCGACCGTGCCGTACGACCGGGGCGACCTGGTGGCCCGCCTGCACCAGCGGGGTGAGGTGATCGAGATCGGTCACGAGCCGGCCGGCACCCGGGTCACCGCCCGGGTGGACGCGGAGCTGGCGGCGGCGCTCGCACCCTACCGGGACGGCGGCGAGGACCGGACCGCCTGACCGCAGGAGACGGCTATCCGCCGGTCCGGGCATGGTCGCCGGGTCCGGGCGCGTTCGCGGGGGGCCGACGTGCGAGACTGTCGCGGTGGGTGGTCGGCTGACGGCGGCGCCGGTGGCGCCCCGCGTCGTGCAGGCGGCGCTGGTGGTGCTGGGCCTCGTCTCGCTGGCGGTCCCGGTGCCCGCGGCGGCGCAGACGTCGCCGGAACCCTCCCCGTCCGGGGACGGGACACCGCCGGTGGAGGTGCCCCCGGCCGTGCCGGGGGAGGAGGTGTGCACCCCGACCGACGGGCAGCTGGTGGCCCTGTCCGGCCTGGTGGCCCTGGACGAGAGCACCTACGTCGTGCTCAACGACGGGCGGCTGGGCAACGGGGTGTTCTTCCTCGACCAGAACTGCCAGACCACCGGCGAGCAGATCTTCCTGCCTGACCACGGCGGCATCATCGCGGACGCCGAGGACCTGGCCTACGACTGGGAGGCCGGGGTGCTGTGGGTCGCGGATATCGGCGACAACAACGCGGAACGACCGCACGTGGTGCTCTACCGGATCGACCTGGACGACCGGGTCCCGGTCATCTACCGGTTCACCTACCCCGACGGCCCGCGCAACGCCGAGGCGCTCGTCCTGGACGGCGACGGCACGCCGATCATCGTGTCGAAGGAGATCGGGACGGCCGGACTGTACCGTCCGACCGGCGAGCTGGCCCCGAGCCAGTCGTTCGACGACGTGACACCGCTGGAGCGGGTGGGCGAGTTCACCCCGGTCGACACCGGCACCGAGCATCCCGTGGGCCCGCCGGCCCGGATGGTGGTCACCGGGGGCGCCAACGCGCCGGACGGTAGCCGGGTGGCGTTGCGGACGCTGACCGACGCGTACGAGTTCGACGTGACCGACGGTGACGTGGTCGGGGCCATCACCTCGGGCCGGTTCCGGATCACGCCGCTGCCGGACGAGCCGCAGGGGGAGGCGATCGCCTACACCCCGGACGGGCGCTACTTCCTCACCGTCTCGGACACGTTGGACCATCCCGAGGACGTGGTGCCGGTCATCCTGCGCTACACCCCCACCGAGCCGGCGCCCGAGCCCACCTCCACGCCGGAGGCGCAGGCCCCGGCCCCGGCGGAGCGCAGCCGGTCGCTCCTGGACCGGCTCGGTCCACAGGGGATCCTCAACATCGTCGCCGCGATCGGGGTGGTCGGGCTGCTCATGGTGATCACGGGGATCGTGGGCATCGTCCGGGCGCGTCGGGCCGCCGCCGGCGAGCCGGACGACGGGGAGCCGGACGGCGACGGGTCGACACCGGCGCCCGCGCCGGCCACCGGCCGGGCCCGGGTCACGCCGCCCCCCGACCCGCAACCCGGCTGGGAGCCCGACCTCGGGACCGCCCAGGGGTACGACGGGCAGGCGGCGCCGTACGGCGGGCACCCCCAGGGCGTGCCGCCGGGCACGGCACCGCCCGCGGGGCCGCCGAGATCCGGCGGGACCGTCTACACGGCGGGGTCGAGCAACCGGGCGGATCAGGTCTTCGACCAGGACCATCCGGACGGGTACCCGGACGACCGGGCCGCGTATCCCAACCGCCAGGACGGCATGACGCCCCCGGGGGTCTACCGGGCACAGTCGGCCGCGTCTCCCGGCGGCACGTACACCGGCGGCGTCTACCAGTCCAATCCGGACGACGTGCCCGACTACTACTCCGACGACCCGGACTACCCGTACGAGTTCCGCGAGCGCGACACCTGGTGAGGCGCCGCAGCGCGACGGCGGTCAGACCCGGCGCGTGACCGCGGTCAGACCCGGCGCATGACCGCCACCACCTTGCCCACGATGGTGGCGTTCTCACCCGGGATCGGCTCGTAGGCGGGGTTGCGCGGCATCAGCCAGCGCCGCCCGTCGCGGACCTGCAGCACCTTCACGGTGGCCTCGCCGTCGATCAGCGCGGCGACGATGTCGCCGCTGTCAGCGTCGGGCTGCTGCCGGACCGCCACCCAGTCGCCGTCGCAGATCGCGGCCTCGATCATCGAGTCGCCGCGGACCTGCAGGAGGAACAGGGTGCCCTCGCCGACCAGCTCCCGCGGCAGCGGGTACACGTCCTCGATCATCTCCTCGGCGAGGATCGGGCTGCCGGCGGCGATGCGGCCGATCATCGGCACGTACGCCGGGGTGGGGCGGCGGTACCCGGACTCCTCCGCCAGCTCGGTGGCCGGCCGGACGTCCACCGCGCGCGGGCGGTTGGGGTCGCGCCGCAGGTAGCCCTTACGCTCCAGCACCTTGAGCTGGTAGGCGACGCTGGAGGGTGAGACCAGCCCCACCGCCTCGCCGATCTCGCGCACGCTGGGCGGGTATCCGTGCTCCTCGCCCCACTGGCGCAGGAACTCCATGATCCGTCGCTGCCGCGGGGTCAGGTCGGCGCCGAACGCCCCCGGCATCGGGCTGACCACGGCCGAGGCCGCCCGCAGCTCGGTGCCGCCTGCGCGAGGGCGGGGGCCGCTGCGCGGGCCGGCGGTGCCGGCGGCCTTCTTCGGGTGCCGGGTCATTCTGCCTCCTCCGTGGTACGCCGTCGCGGCGTGACGGTTGTCGCACTGACGTGACGATCGTACAAACCTATGTACGATTTCCGGCCCCGGACGCGCCGGCGGATCCTCGACATCTTCCTCCCGGTCTGGTACATGAATAGTACACATGTCCATCGAACTGGCGTTCGGAGGTGGGTGCCGTGTGGCTCGACCACGCTGATGCCGACCGGCGCGGGGGGTGGCCCGCCGGCCCCCGTCACGCGGACGGCCGTGAGCACGGCGCCCGCCGGAGACGGGCGGCCGGGCCGTTGCGGGCGGACGGGTGGCCGCTGGTCCGGGCGGTCCCACGGGCCAGGTGGGCAGGGCTGTGGCTGCTGTGCGTGGCCGCCCTGGTCGCCACCGTCCTGGCCGGGCTCGCGCTGGCCGCTCCCGCGTCCCAGGCCTCGGGGGTCCACCGGCCGACCGTGGTGGTCGTCCAGCCCGACGACACGCTCTGGTCGATCGCCTCCCGGCACCTGCCCGACCGCGACCCGTACCGGGCGGTCGACGAGATCCGGCGCCTCAACGACCTCCCGGACCACGTCATCCACCCCGGGCAGCACCTGCTGGTGCCGTCCCGGTGACCGGCCGGAGTCGGTCAGCCGACAGGGCGACACCCGGGGCGTCGGGGTTGCGCGAGCCACCCCGCCGCACTAGTCTGGGACCCCAACATCTAGTAGTGACACTGGTGTAGTTCAACCATAAGTTGGGGTCGGCACGGGTGTGCCCCGGGGGAGCTGGGAGGCGGGATGCGCTGTCCGTACTGCCGCCACGCCGACTCCCGCGTGGTGGATTCCCGGGAGGCCGACGACGGCGCGCTGATCCGGCGTCGCCGTCAGTGCCAGGCGTGCGGGAAGCGGTTCACCACCGTGGAGGAGGCGGTGCTCGCGGTGGTCAAGCGCAGCGGCGTCACCGAGCCGTTCAGCCGGGCCAAGATCATCGCGGGAGTCCGCAAGGCGTGCCAGGGCCGGCCCGTGGACGACGACGCGATCGCGCTGCTCGCCCAGCGGGTCGAGGAGACCATCCGGGCGCGCGGCGCGGCCGAGGTGCCCAGCCAGGACGTGGGCATGGCGATCCTGGGACCGTTGCGCGAGCTGGACGAGGTGGCGTACCTGCGCTTCGCCAGCGTCTACCGGTCGTTCGAGTCGTTGAGCGACTTCGAGCGGGAGATCGCCGCGCTGCGGGCGGCCCGGCAGTCGCAGTCGGCGGCCGGGGAACCACACCCCGCGGCTGCGGAGCCGCGACCGGCGGCCCCGGGATCGCGGCCGGCGGCCGGTAAGCCGCAACCGCCGGCTCCGGAACCGCAGCCGGCCACCTGACAACAGGCCTCCCCGGCCCCGCGCGCCGGGGTGTGACCGAGACCGAACGAGGAGTACCGTGCGGCCGGTGGGGCCGCGAGACGTGGAGGGGGACAGGATGACCATGTCGGGGGACGAGCACGCAGCCGACCGGAGCGCGCCGCACGGGCCGGAGCCCACCGCGCAGGTGGCCGACGGCACCGCCGCGGGCGGGACCGGCCCGGCGTCGGACACCGGTGACGCGGCCCGACGCAACGGCTCCGGCGGCCCGGTCGCGGGCGATGGCGGCGGCGCTCCGGCCACGCGGAGGGGCGGGCTGCGCATGCAGCGGGTGTGGACCAAGCCGGGCGTGCACCCGTACGACGAGGTGACCTGGGAGCGCCGGGACGTCGTCATGACGAACTGGCGGGACGGGTCGGTCAACTTCGAGCAGCGCGGCGTGGAGTTCCCCGACTTCTGGAGCGTCAACGCCTCCAACATCGTGACCTCGAAGTACTTCCGGGGCGCGCTCGGCAGCCCGCAGCGGGAGTGGTCGCTCAAGCAGCTCATCGACCGGGTGGTCAACGTCTACCGGAAGGCCGGGGAGGAGCACGGCTACTTCGCGACCAGCGAGGACGCCGAGATCTTCGCCCACGAGCTGACCTACCTGCTGCTGCACCAGTACTTCAGCTTCAACTCGCCGGTCTGGTTCAACGTCGGCACCTCGTCCCCGCAGCAGGTGTCCGCGTGCTTCATCCTGTCGGTCGACGACTCGATGGAGTCGATCCTGGAGTGGTACAAGCAGGAGGGACTGATCTTCAAGGGCGGCTCCGGCGCCGGGGTCAACCTGTCCCGCATCCGCTCGTCCAAGGAGCTGCTCTCCTCCGGCGGCACCGCCTCCGGTCCGGTCAGCTTCATGCGCGGCGCGGACGCCTCCGCGGGCACGATCAAGTCCGGCGGCGCCACCCGGCGGGCGGCGAAGATGGTCATCCTGGACGTCGACCACCCGGACATCGAGGAGTTCATCGAGACCAAGGCGCGCGAGGAGCACAAGATCCGCGTGCTGCGCGACGCCGGGTTCGACATGGACCTGGGCGGCAAGGACATCGTCAGCGTCCAGTACCAGAACGCCAACAACTCCGTCCGCGTCAGCGACGAGTTCATGCGGGCGGTGGAGGAGAACCGGACGTTCGACCTGCGCGCCCGGCTCGACGGGTCGGTGGTGGAGACGGTCAACGCCCGGGAGCTGTTCCGCAAGATCGCGCAGGCGGCGTGGGAGTGCGCCGACCCGGGCATCCAGTACGACGACACCATCAACGACTGGCACACCTGCCCGGAGACCGGCCGCATCACCGCGAGCAACCCGTGCAGTGAGTACCTCCACCTGGACAACTCCTCCTGCAACCTGGCGTCGCTCAACCTCATGAAGTTCCTGAACGACGACGGGTCGTTCGACGTGGAGAAGTTCATGCGGGCGGTCGAGTTCGTCATCACCGCCATGGACATCTCGATCTGCTTCGCCGACTTCCCCACGGAGGAGATCGCGCGGACCACGCGCGCCTACCGGCAGCTCGGCATCGGCTACTCCAACCTGGGCGCGCTGCTGATGGCCCTCGGTCTGCCGTACGACTCCGACGACGGTCGGGCGCTCGCGGCGGCCATCACCTCGCTGATGACCGCCACCGCGTACCGCCGCTCGGCGGAGCTGGCCGCGGTGGTGGGCCCGTACGAGGGGTACGCCCGCAACGCCCACGCCCACAAGCGGGTGATGTACAAGCACGCCGCCGCCAACGAGGAGATCCGGGCCAAGACGCCGACCGCGCGGGCGGTGGCCCGGGCCGCGGGTGAGCAGTGGCGCCTGGGCATCCAGCTCGGCGAGGCCAACGGCTGGCGCAACTCCCAGGCCTCGGTGATCGCGCCGACCGGCACGATCAGCTTCATGCTCGACTGCGACACCACCGGCATCGAGCCGGACCTGGCGCTGGTCAAGTTCAAGAAGCTGGTCGGCGGCGGGTCGATGCAGATCGTCAACCAGACCGTGCCGAAGGCGCTGCGGCGCCTGGGTTACCAGGACGAGCAGATCGAGGCGATCGTGGAGTACATCGCCGAGCACGGTCACGTGGTGGACGCCCCGGGGCTGCGGCCGGAGCACTACCCGGTCTTCGACTGCGCGATGGGGCAGCGGGCGATCTCCCCGATGGGGCACGTGCGGATGATGGCCGCCGTCCAGCCGTTCGTCTCCGGCGGTATATCCAAGACGGTCAACATGCCGGAGTCCGCGACGGTCGAGGACGTGGAGAAGCTCTACTACGAGGGCTGGCGGATGGGCCTGAAGGCGCTGGCGATCTACCGCGACAACTGCAAGGTCGGCCAGCCACTGTCCACCGCGAAGGGAGCCCGGCGGTCCGGCGAGCCGGAGAAGGTCGAGTACCGGCCGGTGCGCAGGCGGCTGCCGAAGAAGCGGCCGTCGCAGACCGTCTCGTTCGCCGTCGGCGACGCCGAGGGCTACCTGACCGCCTCCTCCTACCCGGACGACGGGCGGCTCGGCGAGATCTTCCTCAAGTTCGGCAAGCAGGGTTCCACCCTGGCCGGCATGATGGACGCCTTCTCGCTGGCGGTCTCCGTGGCGCTGCAGTACGGGGTGCCGCTGGAGAAGTACGTCGAGAAGTTCATGAACATGCGGTTCGAGCCGGCCGGCATGACCGACGACCCGGACATCCGCATGGCCACGTCCGTCATGGACTACGTGGCGCGCCGGCTGGCGCTGGACTTCCTGCCGTACGAGAAGCGGGCCGAGCTGGGGATCTTCACCGCCGAGGAGCGGGCCGCCCAGGTCCGCGCTGAGGCGGGGGAGGTGCTGCAGGAGGAGGGCGTGGACCTGACCGCGCTCGCCACCGCGCCGGTCCCGGCCACTCCGCCGGAGCGGGCCAAGCGGGTCGCGCCGGAGCTCAAGGTGCCGCAGCCGCCGCAGGGTGGCGCGCAGGGCAGGCCGACCCAGGCGGGCTCGTCGACCGAGGTGGCGGAGTCGGTCATGGGCAAGGCCGCCGACGCACCGCTGTGCCTGACGTGCGGGACGAAGATGCGCCCGGCCGGCAGCTGCTACGTCTGCGAGGGTTGCGGCGCCACCTCCGGCTGCAGCTGACGCGGCACCGCTGAGACCGCCGCAGCCCGCCGTCGCTTCCCGACGCGACACCGTCGCCTCCGGTGGCCGCGGTGGAGAGCCGACGTCGGACGGGTGAGGGGACGGGCCGACCGCCCGTCCCCTCACCCGTGATCCGGGACCGGGAGCCGAGGTCTCTCCTGCCTGGCGGCCTGGCGAGCCCGGGACGGCGCCGCTGGCGACCGCCCGGCGGGCCGACGGTGGCGCTCAGCCGGCGGCCCCGCGCAGGCGCGCCGCCTCCTCCCGGGCCACCCGCCGCATCCGGCTGAACAGGTCGAGCACCATGGCGATCTGGTCGTCGTCGTAGTCAGCCAGGGCCTTCGCCCAGGCGCGGGACATGCCGGTGAACAACGGCCGCACCTCTGCGAGCCGTTCCTGGACCGGCCGGACGATGACCCGCCGCCGGTCGACGCGGTCCGGCTCACGCCGCACCCAGCCGGCCCGCTCCAGCCGGTCGATCATCCGCGTGACCGCACCGGTGGTGAGGCCCGTGTGGCTGGCGATGTCGCCCGCGGTGACCGGTTCCGGCCCGCTGACGACGGTGAGGCACTTGAAGTCCGACAGGCTCAGCCCCAGGCGGTCGGCGACGGCCTGTTGGTACAGGATCCCGTCGGCGATGGTCTGGGTGAGCTCGGTCTCCAGGCGGGCCAGCAGGGATGCGCGGTCCTCGGAGCGGCGTGACATACGACGACCTTACCGGGTTAAACTCTGGCCTCCGCATCATCTGCGCAAGTAAGAAGATGAGGAGAACAGATATGGGTGCACGGGGGCTGCTGGCGGCGGGCGCCGCCGGCCCGGTGCTCTTCACGCTGGTGTGGCTGGTCGAGGGGGCGGTCCGGCCGGCGTACGACCCGGTGCGCAGCTGGGTCAGCGAGCTGGCGCTCTCCGACCGCGGCGTCGTCCTCGTCGGCGCCTGTGTCATCAGCGGTGTGCTGATCGTCGCCCTGGGCGCGGGCCTGCGCGCCGCCGTTACCGCCGGCCCGGGCGCCACCTGGGGCCACCGGCTGGTCACCACGGCGGGCGTGGCGCTGGTCGCGGCCGGGGTCTTCGTGACCGACCCCGGGACGTACCTGCCCGACGGCGTCACCGCCCGGGTCACGTGGCACGGCATCCTCCACGACGTCGCCGGCCCGGTGATGATCCTGTCGGTGGCGGCGGCCTCGGTCGTGTACTCCCGACGGTTCGCCCGCGCGTACGGTCTGGCGACGGCGGTCGCCACGGTGGCGTTCTGGGTGGTCGCCTCCGTGCTCAACGGACTCGACCACGGCGGTGTCTGGTCGCCCGCACCCGCCGGCCTGTTCGAGCGGCTGTCCCTGGTCACCGCAGCCGCCTATCTCGTCTACCTCGCCCGCCGGGTCCGCATCGGCGTCGCGCCCGCCGGGGCGGACCGGCCGGCGAGCCCCGTGGGAACCGGGGCCGGGCGGTAGCTCCACACCCGCCGGCCGGCCCGGGCGCCCTACCCCGGGCCGGCCGGCCCACGCCCGCGTCGGCGTCCGGGCAGGCCACGTTCGACGTCCGCGCGGGCGCGTGTCGACGGTCAGCGGCCTGTCGTTGGGCAACCAGCAGCGCTCGACGTCCGCGCGGGCGCGTGTCGACGGTCCGTCCCGACGGCCCGGGCCGGCCCTCCGTGGCGCCGACCGCCGCGGGCTCAGGCGACCGGGGGCCGGACCGAGGGCACCCGGTCCAGCTCGATTCCGAAGTGCTCGCGGTAGGCGTCGAGGACCTCCGCGTCGCCGGCCAGCACCGTCTCGGTGCGCGTTCCGTGGTCGGTACGGATCAGGCGGCGCCCGCTCAACGTGAGGCGGCCGGTGTCGGTCAGCCGCGAGCACGTCAGCGACCGGGTGAAGTGGGAGCGCGGTGACGTGCGGTGCCACCAGCAGGTCGGCTCGAAGTCGGCGAGCTCCCGGGGCCGCGGCTCCAGCCGGTACTCCGGCCGCCCGCCGCAGAACACGTCCAGGTCGCCGTGCTCGCCCGGCGCGATCCGGAACGTGCCGCCGGGGTCGGCCTGGTCGCCCCGCGCGTCCAGACGCAGCGGATGGTGGCTGAAGCGGCCGAACCCGACGTCGACCAGCCACGGCCCGTCGACGTCCACCCGCAGCGCGAGGTGGTCGAAGGGCGGGCCGAGCCGCCCGTCGCCGAAGACCCGTGCGGACAGCAGGGTGACGCGGTACCCGAGCGCGGTCAGCAGCGCCGCGAACGCGCCGTTGAGCTCGTAGCAGAACCCGCCCCGGCGGCGCCGGACCACCTTGTCGACCAGTGCCGCCGGCTCCAGCACGATCTCCTCACCGAGGTGGATGCTCAGGTTCTCGAACGGCACCGTCCGCAGGTGCCGCACCTGCAGGTCGCGCAGCGTGGCCACGTCCGGGCGCGCGGGCGGCGGCGCACCGATCCGGTCGAGGTAGGCCGTCACCAGGGCATCGTCCATGCCGTACCTCCCCGCGCCAGCGCCATTCTGGCACGCGCCCGTCCGCTGAACCGGTCACCGGCCCGGGAGGCAGGTGGCCCGCCGGCCGGTGGTGCGTCGGGCGCGTCCACCGCCGGATCGGTAGGGTCGGTGGGGTGAGGATCGGTTTCGGCCTGCCCGTCTCGGGTTCGTGGGCGACCCCGGAGAACATGATCCACGTCGCCCGGCGCGCGGAGGAGCTCGGCTACCACTCGTTGTGGACCTTCCAGCGGCTGCTCACGCCGGCGGACGCCGCCTGGGGGGAGCAGTACCGCAGCGTGCACGATCCCCTGCTGCCGTTGGCGTACGTCGCGTCCGTGACCACCCGGGTCCGGCTGGCGGTCGCGGTGGTGAACCTGCCGTTCATCTCCCCGGTGGTGTTCGCCAAGCAGATCGCTACCCTGGACGTGCTGTCCGGCGGCCGGGTCGACGCCGGGCTCGGCAACGGCTGGGCGGACGAGGAGTTCATCGCGACCGGCGCCACCAAGCGCGGCCTGGGGCGGCGGGCGGAGGAGTACCTGACCCTCCTCAAGCGACTGTGGACCGGCGAGGTCGTCTCCCACGACGGCGAGTTCTACCGCGTACCCGGGATGCGGCTGGCGCCCACGCCGGTGCAGCGACCCCACCCGCCGCTGCTGCTGGGCGCGTACGTCCCGTCCGCCCTGCGTCGGGCCGGTCGGCTCTGCGACGGATGGGTGAGCAGCAGCCGGGCGGACCTGACCCGACTGGGGGAGGCGGTTGCGGAGGTGCGGGCCGGAGCCGAGCAGGCCGGGCGGAACCCGGACGAGCTGCGGCTGGTGTGCCGGGGACCGGTGAAGGTGCGTTCCACCACCGGACCGCACCGGGTGCCCCTGAACGGCACGCTGGACCAGATCCGCGAGGACCTGGACGCCATCGCCGCGCAGGGCATCACCGACCTGTTCCTCGACCTGAACTTCGACCCGGAGGTCGGCTCGCCCGACGCCGACCCGGTCGAGTCGATGCGCCGTGCCGACGAGGTGCTCGAGGCGTTCGCGCCGGGTGCGCCCCCGGACGCGGGGCGGTGACGAGGGCTCCCGTCCCGCCTCCTGCTACCGCGGCGGCACGTCGACCCACGCGGTCTGCGGCGGTCGGTCGCCGTCGGCGCCGGCTTCCCCGCCCACGGCGACGCCGAGGTCGCGCAGCTGCTGCCCGGCCGTCCGGTCGACGGTGCCGGCGGCCAGGTAGTGGCTGACCAGCAGCCGCCCGCCCGGCTCCACCAGGTGCTCCAGCGCGTGCCGGACGAGGTCGCCGCGCCGGTGGGCGGGAACGCAGTCGAGCAGGGTGTGGACGAAGGTGGACCGGCGGCCGTCGCGCGGCCGGTAGTCGATGGCGTTGCCGACCTCGATCCGGTCCGCCCAGTGCGGCAGCCGCCGCCGCGCCTCGGCCACCAGCCCCGGTGCGAGGTCCACGCCGTACGGTTCGATCCGCAGGCCACGCTCGGCCGCCCACCGGTGCACCGACTCCATCAGCAGGCCGTCGGCGCAACCGAGGTCGAGGAACGTGCCGTCGCGTGGAGGCAGTCGACGATCATGCCCCGCCGTTGCCGCCACTGCTCGGCGTCCCCGCTGAAGCCGGAGCCCTCCTGCGGGGTGGTGCCGCGCAGGTACGCCCGCTCCAGCAGCCGCACGTTGCCGGCGTAGCAGTCCGCCTCCGACTGGTTCCGGAAGCTGCGCGCCCCGTCGCGGACCGCCCGGGCCCGGAGCGTCCGGCCGGCCGCGGCGAGCCGGTCCGCGACGGCCTCGGCCGTCCCGGTGATCCAGTCCACCCGCGCGTGTGGACGGCCGCGGGTGTAGCGGTCCAGCCACGCGTACGCGTGATCGCCGTCGACCGCGAACACCCCGACCCGCTGCATCCGGAACCCGGCGGTCTCCAGCGGCACCCGCAGGCAGGTGTCGAGCAGCCAGTCCTCGCCGGCGCGGACCTCCCCGGACGGCAGGGTCACCCCGCCGGACCCGTCGGGCACGGCGACGCAGGCGCCGTCGGGGAGGAACGGGACGAAGGTGAGACGGCCCACCCGTGGCGGTCACCGTCACACAGCTCGTAGGTCACGGCCCGCCACTCTGCCGTGCGCCGGTGCCGGTGGCCACCGCCGCCGCGAGCTGGCCGGCGACCCGCGGTGACAGCACGGCGTCGACCACCACCACCGCGTGCCGCCCGCTCAGGCTCGCGCCGGGAGGGATCACGCGCGGCGCGTCGTACGCGAGCGAGGCGCACACTGCCGTGTAGACGCGGGAGTGGACGAACCACCGCCAGCCCTCGCCCAACCCGGTGAAGACCAGCGTGTACGGGTAGGGATCCGGGCTGGCCAGCGCGACCCACGGCTCGGTGGAGCCGTTGACCGTCGCCTCCCGGGCGGACGTGGCCGTGAACACCCGCGGCGGCCGGGCGGCGCGGGCCGCCCGCCAGAAGAAGCCACCGTACCCCTCGCCGCCCGGCCGCCCGTTCGTGGCCGGGCTCGCGAGCACGACCCGGCGGTCGTCGGGAGCGGTGAGGGTGTACGCGACCTCCAGCACCCACGCGTCCGTCCGGCCCGGCAGCAGGCGGGCGGCCAGCCGACGGTGCTCGCGCAGCAGCAGCCCGCCGTCCTTGTCACGCCACTGTAGATGGTGTGCCAGGTGGTCGTCGCCGCGCTCCACGAACGCGACGTGCTCGATCCGGCCGTGGTCGTTGCGCCACGCGTAGGTGCCGCGCACGTAGGTGCGACCGCCCCACAGGTTCGTGCCCGACACGTCCGGCACGGCCAGGGAGGCGCCGAGGTGCCAGCGGTGGTCGGCCGGCAGCGCCTCGGTGACCGGTAGGCCGGCGAGGGTCCGCACCGGGTGCAGGTACGGTCGGGGGGCCAACGTGGGGTCGAGGTCCGGCTCGATGACGTACTCGGCGACGGTGCGGCCGGCCACACACAGCGATACCGCCTCCATGCCCTCCCCCGGACGGCGCCCGTGTCGGCATCTCTCCCGTCCAGACGCCGCGGCTCGCAGGATAGGTTGCCCACGCGTGGAACGGCTCGGGCGGTGGGCCTTGGCGTTCGTCGCCGGTCCCGGGCGGTACGGGTCAGGCGCCCATCGGGGCCTCGGGCGTGGGCGTCAGGCGCCCGTCGGGGCCTCGGGCGGTGCGGGTCAGGCGCTCGTGGCGGGGCGCCGCCGCAGCCAGCCGGCGAACGCCTCCAGGGCGGCCTCGGCGTCGGTGCGGCCCAGCCCGATGCGGAACCGGTCGGTCGGCACCGGGGTCAGCCGGGAGGCGAACACGCTCGGCGGCAGCAGCAGCACGCCGGCCTGCTCGACCAGGTCGCGGCACATCTGCTCGGCCGACCCTGGGCCCAGGTACCGCGGGAAGCACACGCACCCGCCGCGCGGCGGCGCGAACTCGAACCGGTCCGCGAACTCGGCGAAGAACGCCTCGAACAGCGGCAGGTTCCGCGCGATGATCCGGCGGCCGCGGTCGAGCAGGCGGTCGCGGGCCTTCAGCGCGATGCGGGCCAGGATCTCGGCGGGCGCGGAGTTGCAGATGGTGGTGTAGTGCCGGGCCCGCTCCAGCCGGCGCAGCAGCTGCCGGTCGCGGCAGGCGATCCAGCCGATGCGCAGGCCCGGCAGCCCGTACGCCTTGGACATCACGCCCAGCGACAGCGCGGTGGGGGACAGGTCCGCCGCCTGCGGCAGGGTGGTGGCCGGGTCCGCCTCCATACCGCGGTACACCTCGTCGCTGAACAGGCGGACGCCCCGCTCGTCGCACAGGGCGACGAGCGCCCGCAGGGTCGGCTCGTCGAGCACGGCGCCGGTGGGGTTGTGGGGAAAGTTGATCGCCAGCAGGCGGGTGTTCGGCCGTAGCGCGTCCCGTACCGCGTCCAGGTCCAGCGCCCACCCGCGGCGCGGGTCGAGCGCGACGCCGGTGACCTCCGCGCGGGCCGCCGCCACGGTCTCCACCGACTGGTAGGTGGGGGTGACCACCACCGCGTGGTCGCCGGCGTCGAGCAGCACGTGCATCGCCAGGAAGATGCCCTCCTCCGCGCCCGACAAGACGATCACGTCCCCCGCGTCGACCCGCTCGTAGCCGGCCGCCACCGCCTCCCGCAGCTGCGGGTCGCCGTACGTCTGGGTGTAACCGAGGCGCAGGTCGTGCCAGGCGCGCCGGTCGGTCTCGTCGGCGAGCTCCAGCAGCTCCCGGAGGCTGAGGGCCTCCAGGTCGGAGGCGGCCAGGTTGTGGCGGGCGGTGAACTCCCACCGCGCGAAGTACGTCTCCAGGCGGAAATCAGGCAACCACACCCCGGCACCGTAGCTCGCACGGCGGACGGTCCGGTTACGGTGCTGGAGTGGCAAGGTACGTGGTGATCGGCGGCGGCGTGGTCGGACTCGCCACCGCCCACCGGCTGCTGCTCGACCGCCCCGGTGCCGAGGTGACGGTCGTCGAGAAGGAGGACCGGGTCGGCGCGCACCAGACCGGCCACAACTCCGGCGTCATCCACGCCGGGGTGTACTACCGGCCCGGCAGCCTGAAGGCCCGGCTGTGCACGGCGGGCAACCGCTCGATGGTGGAGTTCTGCACCGAGCACGGCATCCCGATGGAGATCTGCGGCAAGCTCATCGTCGCGACCGACGGGTCGCAGGTCCCGCGGCTGCACGACCTGTACGAGCGGGCCCGCGCCAACGGGCTGCGGGTCAGCCTGCTCAGCCGGGCCGAGGCCGCCGGGTACGAGCCGCACGTCTCCTGCGTGGCGGCGATGCACGTGCCGACCACCGGGATCGTCGACTTCCCGGCGGTCTGCCGCACGCTGGCCACGCTGATCGAGAAGGCCGGCGGGACGGTGCGGCTGTCCACCCGGGTCACCGGGCTGCGGCGTGAGGGCCCGCGGCAGCGGGTGCTCACGACGGCGGGAGAGCTGGTGGCCGACGTGGTCGTCAACTGCGCCGGCCTGTACGCCGACCGCATCGCCCGACTGGCCGGGATCGACCCGCCGGCTCGCATCGTCCCGTTCCGCGGGGAGTACTACGAGCTGCGCGAGGAGAGCCGCCGGCTGGTCCGAGGGCTGATCTACCCGGTGCCCGACCCGGCGCTGCCGTTCCTCGGCGTCCATCTGACCCGGATGGTCGACGGCACGGTCCACGCGGGACCCAACGCGGTGCTGGCCACCGCCCGGGAGGGCTACCGGTGGGGGAGGGTCAACCTGCGGGACGTCGCCGACCTGGCCGCCTGGCCGGGGACGTGGCGGCTGGGGCGGCGGCACCTGCGGTACGGGTGGGCGGAGGTGCGCCGGTCGCTGTCGCGCCGGCGGTTCGCCGCCGACCTGGCCAAGCTCGTGCCGGACCTGACCGCCGACGACATCGTGCCGGCCGGTGCGGGGGTGCGGGCGCAGGCGGTGCGGCGCGACGGGTCGCTGGTCGACGACTTCCTCGTGGTGTCGGGCCCCGGCCAGCTGCACGTGCTCAACGCACCGTCCCCGGCCGCGACCAGCGCGCTGGAGATCGCCAGGCACCTGGTGGCGCAGCTGCCCGCGGAGCGGTAGACGGTACCGCGCCCGTCGGCCCGGTCTCCGGCCGGCCCCGGTGCCCGGTCACCGCGGTGCCCGATCGCTCCGCACGGAGGGGAGCGCGGCGGTCAGGCGGCCGTCACGAACACCCGGGACGCCACCGCGTGCGGCAGCCGTACCTGGCCACCCGCGCAGTCCACGACCACCGCGTCGGGCTCCTGGGCCACGGTCACCTTCGCCCCCGGGTCCGCGCCCGCGGCGTGCATCTGGCGCAGCACCTCGGGATCGGTCTGGACGCTCTCGCAGATCCGCGCCACCACCACCGGGCCGCTCAGTCCGGGGGTGGCGAGGTGGCGTTCGTCGTCGGCCGGACCGGGCGCCGGCTCGCCCGCCAGCGACTCGTCCAGCTCCGCCAGGCCGGGGATCGGGTTACCGTACGGCGACCTGGTCGGCTTCCCCAGCAGCTGGTAGACCCGCCGCTCCACGTCGTCGCTCATCACGTGCTCCCACCGGCACGCCTCGTCGTGGGCGGCCTCGTAGGGCATGCCGATCACGTTGACGAGCAGCAGCTCGGCGAGGCGGTGCTTGCGCATGACCGACACCGCGTGCGCGCGCCCGGCCGCGGTCAGCTGCAGCTGGCGGTCGTTCTCCAGGGTGAGCAGGCCGTCCCGCTCCATCCGCGCGACCGTCTGGCTGACCGTGGGCCCGCTCTGGTGCAACCGCTCGGCGATGCGGGCACGCAGCGGGGGAACGCCCTCCTCCTCCAGCTCGAGGATGGTGCGAAGGTACATCTCGGTGGTGTCGACCAGGTCGTTCACGCCGTCCCTCCTGCGGCAGATGGTACCCTTCGCCGTCGCTCCGGCCATGTACGTATGTACGATCCGGGCGAAACGGACGGTGCTGCCGCGGCCGACCGGCCCACCCCCGGGATACTGGACGCGTGAACGAGCCCGTCGATCCACTCATCGACGTCCCCGCCCTCGCCGACGCCCTGGCCGGACCGCACCCGCCGATCCTGCTGGACGTGCGGTGGCGGCTGGGCGGACCGTCGGGTGCAGGCGACCACGTGGCCGGGCACCTTCCCGGCGCCGTCTTCCTCGACCTGGACACCCAGCTGTGCGGACCACCGGGGCCCGGCGGCCGCCACCCGCTGCCCGATCCGGCACGGCTGGAGGCGGTGCTGCGGGTGGCGGGCGTGCGCCAGGACGCACCGGTGGTCGTCTACGACGCCGGCGACGGCGCGGCCGCGGCGCGGACCTGGTGGACGCTGCGCTGGGCCGGGCACGAGCTGGTACGGGTGCTCGACGGCGGCTACGCCGCCTGGGTCGCCGCCGGTCAGCCCGTGGTCGGGGGGAGGGAGGTGCCCCCGCCGCCCGGGGACATGACCGTGCGCCCTGGCGGCATGCCGGTGCTCGACGCCGCATCGGCGGCCCGCGTGGCGGCCGAGGGCACCCTGCTGGACCTGCGGACGCCGGTGCGGTACCGGGGCGAGGACGAGCCGGTGGATCCGGTCGCCGGCCACATTCCGGGGGCGGTGAACCTGCCCGTCGCCGAGCTGCTGGCCGACGGCAGGTCACTGGACCCGGAAGCGCTGCGGGCACGGTTCGCGGCCGCAGGGGTGACCGACGACCGACCCGTCGGGGCCTACTGCGGCTCCGGCGTGACCGCCGCGCAGGCGGTGCTGGCCCTGCACCGGATCGGGCGTACCGACGCGGCGTTGTACGTCGGGTCCTGGAGCCACTGGATCACCGATCCGGACCGTCCGATCGCCACCGGAGCGCAGCCGTGACCGCGACCGTGGTGGTGTGGGACGAGGCGCTGCTGCGCTACGACATGGGCGACCACCCCCTGGACCCCGTGCGGGTGGAGCTCACCATGGCGTTGGCCCGGGCGCTGGGCGTGCTGGACCGGCCGCAGGTCCGCATGGTCCGGCCCGAACCGGCCGACGACGCCACGCTGCAGCTGGTGCACGAGCCGGAGTACCTCGCGGCGGTCCGGGCGGCGCCGGACGAGCCGTACCCGACCGGCTGGGGTCTGGGAACGCCCGACAACCCGGTGTTCCCGGGTATGCACGAGGCCAGCGCGCTGGTCGTGGGGGCGAGCGTGGCCGCCGCCGAGGCGGTCTGGCGGGGGGAGGCCGACCGTGCCGTCAACATCGCGGGCGGCCTCCACCACGCGATGCCGGCCCGCGCCTCCGGTTTCTGCGTCTACAACGACCCGGCGGTGGCGATCGCGCGGCTGCTCGAGCTCGGCGCGGAGCGGATCGCGTACGTGGACATCGACGTGCACCACGGCGACGGGGTGCAGGCCCGGTTCTGGAACGACCCGCGGGTGCTGACCGTCAGCGTGCACGAGTCGCCGCTGTCGCTGTTCCCCGGGACGGGGTTCCCGGGGGAGACCGGGGGAGCCGACGCGCCGGGCACCGCGGTCAACCTGCCATTGCCGGCCGGCACCGGGGACACCGGCTGGCTGCGCGCGTTCCACGCCGTGGTGCCCCCGGTGGTGCGGGCGTTCCGCCCGCAGGTGCTGGTCACCCAGTGCGGCGTGGACTCCCACGCGCTGGACCCGCTCGCCGACCTGCGCCTGACCGTGGACGGGCAGCGGGCGGCGTACCTGGCGTTGCGCGACCTCGCCGACGAGGTCTGCGGCGGCCGCTGGGTGGTGACCGGTGGCGGCGGGTACGCGCTGGTGGAGGTGGTGCCGCGCGCGTGGACGCACCTGCTGGCCGTGGCGAGCGGTGACCCGCTGGACCCCGCCACTCTCACCCCGGCCGAATGGCGGGAGCTGGCCACAGACCGCAGGCCGGGCGCCCGGGTGCCGTTGCGGATGACCGACGGTGGCGAGCCGGCGTGGCGTCCGTGGCAGCCGGGTGACGACGCCTCGGACCCGGTCGACCGGGCGATCGCGGCCACCCGCCGGGCGGTCTTCCCGCTGCACGGGTTGGATCCCGACGACCCCCGCGCCTGAGCCGGTGCGGCGGGCCGTCCGACGTCCGGGACTGCAGGCCTCCGGGACGGTCAGCCACCGCTCCGGCGGTCAGCCGGCCCCGCGGGTCAGCACTCGGCCGCACCCGCGGACGGTCAGCTCGCGTGGGCGATCAGGCGCCGGGACCGTGACGGCTGGCGCAGCTTGCGCAGCGACCCCTGCTCGATCTGACGGATCCGCTCGCGGGACAGGCCGCACTCCTGGCCCACCTCGTCCAGGGTGCGCTGGCGCCCGTCGTCGAGCCCGAACCGCAGCCGGATCACCCGCTGCTCGCGCTGCGACAGCGTGGACAGCACGCCCTCCACGCTGCAGCGCAGCCGGCGCCGGGACGGGGAGTCCGGCGGCGGCGGACCCGGGTCGCGCACCGCCAGCAGGTCCACCAGCGCGGCGTCGCCGTCATCGCCCACCGCCTGCTCCAGGCTCACCGGCTCCCGGTCGTACGAGAACAGCTCGACCACCTGCTCACGCGGCACGCCCGACGACTCGGCGATCTCGGCGACGGTCGGCTCGCGACCCAGCCGGGCGGTGAGCTCGCCACGGATCCGCGCCAGATGGTTGATCCGCTCCACGACGTGCACCGGGATGCGGATGGTGCGCGCCTGGTCGGCCAGCGCCCGGGTGATCGCCTGGCGGATCCACCAGGTGGCGTAGGTGGAGAACTTGTAGCCCTTGGTGTAGTCGAACTTCTCCACCGCGCGGATCAGGCCGAGGTTGCCCTCCTGGATGAGGTCGAGGAAGGCCATGCCCCGGCCGACGTAGCGCTTGGCCACGGACACCACCAGGCGGAGGTTCGCCTCGAGCAGCCGGTTCTTGGCGGCGCGGCCCTCCTCCGCGATGAGCGCGAGGTCGCCGCGGGTGTCCGCGTCGTCGTTGCCGTGGGCGAGCCGGTACTCGGCGTACAGGCCGGCTTCCACGCGGCGGGCGAGCTCCACCTCCTCGGCCGCGTCCAGCAGCCGGTGACGCCCGATGCCGTTGAGATAAGCCCTCACCAGATCACCGGAGACGCCGTGTTCCTCCACGGCGTCCAGTTCGGCCGTAGCCACGCTTCCCCCGTTCCCCCTGTTCGCAGGTTGTGGGTACCAGGGTGGGCCAGTGGGGGTGAAACGGCGGTGAGGCCCGTGTGTGATCGGTGTGAAGTTTCGAGGTGCCCTCGGTGGCCGACCGGCCGGGTCACAGCTCGACGAGCACGGTGCGCGGCCCGACGTTGACGCTCTCGACCAGCATCCGCGCCCCGAACACGCCGGTGGCCACCGGCGCCCCGCGGGCGCGCAGCGCCTCGGTGAACGCCTCGACCAGCGGCTCGGCCACCGCCGCCGGCGCGGCCGCGCTCCAGCTGGGTCGTCTCCCCTTGCGGGTGTCGCCGTAGAGGGTGAACTGGCTGACCACGAGGATCTCCGCACCGGTGTCGGCGGCCGACCGCTCGCCGTCCAGGATCCGCAGCTCGTGAACCTTGCGGGCGAGCGCGGCGGCGGTGTCCTCGGTGTCGGTGTGGGTGACGCCGACCAGTACGAGCAGCCCTTCGCCGATCTCGCCGACCACCTCGCCGTCGACGGTGACCCTGGCCCGACTGACCGTCTGCACCAGCGCGCGCACCGTCCCAGCTTGCCTCAACCGCCGCCGGCCCCGGTCAGCAGGTCCCACAGCAGCAGCCGGGCGACGAGGAAGTAGACCACCAGGCCGGTGGCGTCCACGACGGTGGTGATGAACGGCGCGCTGACCACGGCCGGGTCGATGCCCATCCGCTTGGCCGCCATGGGCATGAGCGCGCCCGCGGCCGCGGCGAGGGTGCAGATCGCGATCAGGCTCAGCGACAGCACTCCGGCGATGCGCACGCTGCCGGCGAGGTCGGACCCCTGGGCGAGGTGGACGAACGGGACGCCCGCGGCGAACGCCACCGCGGCGAGCATGGCCCCCAGCAGCGCCCCGACCCTGATCTCCCGACCCAGCACCCGGGGCAGGTCGCGCAGCCCGATCTCGCCTACCGCGATCGCGCGGGTGACCGTGGTGGCCGCCTGCGCACCGGCGTTGCCACCGGTGCCGATGAGCAGGGGTACGAACAGCGCCAGCACGATCACCGCCTCCAGCTCCCGCTCGAACGCGTTGAGGACCAGGACGGTCAGGCCGGCGCCGACCATGAGCACCAGCAGCCAGGTGGCGCGCGTGCGGGCCAGGCGCAGCACGCTGGCGGTCGGGTACGGCATGCCCAGCGGCTCGGTGCCCCCGGTCCGGGCGGCGTCCTCGGTGTCGGCGCCCTCCAGCACCTCCATCGCGTCGTCGAAGGTGAACACACCGACCAGGCGCTCCTCCGCGTCGGTGATCGGCAGGGCGATCAGGTCCGCCTCCTGCAGCAGCCGCGCCGCCTGCTCCCGGTGGGTCAGTGCGGTGGCGGCGATCGGCTCGCTCATGAGCGCGAAAACCCGCTCGTCCGGATCGGCCAGGATCAGGCGCCGCAGGCTCGTCACGCCGATCAGCCGGCGGTCCTCGGCGATCACCGGCAGCGTGTAGATCGTCTCCGCGTCCGGCCCGACCGCCCGGATCCGGTCCAGCGCCTCGGCCGCCGTCATGGTGGCCTCGAGCGCCACGTACTCCGGGCTCATGACCCGGCCCACCGCCTCCGGCGGGTATCCGAGCAGCTCGGTGGTCATCCGGCGCTCGTACGGGCTGAGGTCGCGCAGCAGCCGGCTGACCACCTTGGCCGGCAGCTCGTCGAGCAGCTCCACGCGGTCGTCGGGAGCGAGCTGGGCGACGAACTCGCGCACGGCCTCGTCCCGGAGGCCCTCCAGCAGGGCACCCTGCACGGGCGGGTCGAGCGCCTCGAACACGGTCAGCGCCAGGTCCTTGGGAAGCAACCGGAACGCCACCGCGCGGGTCGTAGGTTCCATCCTCGTCAGCTCGCCGGCCAGGTCGAACGGGCGCCGTCGCGTCAACGCCTGCCGTGCCCGGTCCCAGGCGTTCTCGCGCAGCAGCCGCTCGAGGTCCTCCACGCGCCTCAATCTGCCAGACCCGGGCCCCGGTCACCCCCGGCTCACCGAGGCTCGCCTGGTCACCTCCGCTCACCGAGGATCGGCCGGGTTCCCGCCACGCCGGGCCGGGCTACCGGTCGCGTCCGGGCCGGGCGTTCGGGCCAGGCGTTCGGGCTAGGCGTTTGGGCCAGGTTTCCGGTCGCGGCCCGGTCTGGCAGGCTGGCGGCATGGCCAAGCTGTACCTGTCCACCGACCCCGAGGCCGACGCCATGCTCGCGGCGGACCCGCTGGCGCTGCTCATCGGCATGCTGCTCGACCAGCAGGTGCCCATGGAGCGGGCGTTCGTCGCCCCGTACCGGCTGGCCCAGCGGCTCGGGGTGTCGAGGCTGGACGCGGCGGCGATCGCCGCCCACGACCCAAAGGAGCTGGCGGCGATCTTCGCCACCCCGCCCTCGCTGCACCGCTTCCCCGGTTCCATGGCGGCTCGCACGCAGCAGCTGTGCCGACGGATCGCCGAGGAGTACGGCAACGACGCCGCCGCGGTGTGGCGGGACGTCAGCAGCGGGGCCGAGCTGCTCGCGCGGCTCAGCGCGCTGCCGGGGTTCGGAAGGCAGAAGGCGCAGATCTTCGTGGCACTGCTCGGCAAGCAGCTGGGGGTGCGCCCCGAGGGCTGGCGGGAGGCGGCGGGCGCGTACGGCGAGCCGGATGTTCACCGGTCGGTGGCCGACGTCGTCGACGACACCAGCCTGGCCAAGGTGCGTGAGCACAAGCGGCGGATGAAGGCTGAGGCGCGTGCGGCCCGGTAGCCGGCGCCCGCGGTGCGGTCGGCCGGGCGGTGGCGCCGACGGCGATTGCGGTCCGGGTCGCGCCAAGGTACGCGGGGGTGGGAGGATGGTCGGGTGAAACGGCGCGGGGGCGGCCCGGTCCTGATCACCGACGCGCAGCGCAGCCAGGAGGAGCAGCTGCGCATTCGCGAGCGCCGCTACATCGTCATGATGCTCGTACGGGCTGTCTGCCTGATCGCCGGGGCCGTCGTGGTCAGCACCCGGCCGCCGCTGATGTGGCTGTGGCTGATCCTGTGCGCGGTCGGGATGACCGTCATCCCGTACGTCGCCGTGGTGCTCGCCAACCACCGCCTGCCCAGGCAGCGGGGCCGGCGGCACCGGCCGGCACTGGCGACGCCTGACGCCGCGGTGCTCCCGCAGCAGGCCGCGCAGCCGCTGGAGCTGGACCGGCCGCCCCGCGACGACGGCTGACCCGGTTTCGCGCGCATTGCGCCGGTTGGGCATCATCGGAGATATGACCGACGTCCTCCTCCCGGCGGCGCGCCCGCCCACCCCGCGTTCCGTCAGGACGGTCAGGATCGCCCTCGGCGTCGTCGCCGCGGTGGTCGTCGCGGTCACCGCCGTTCTGTTCGCCCTGGGTGCCTGGAACCCCTGGGAGCTCGTGCTGCTCAAGCGGCACTTCGGCAACCCGTTCGCGGGGCTCGGGCTGGTCGCGGTGGGCACGTACGGCGCGATCTGGTTGCTGGCCCCGGTCCGGAACGAGACTCGGCAGCGCGGCCGCATCGCGGTGCGGGTGACGCTGGCGGTGGTCGCGGTCGTCGGGTTCGTCGTCGGCGGGTTGCTCGGGCCGCAGTTCCGTTACAGCGCCAACGTGGTGGATGAGTCCCCGGACGGTGACCGGACGCTGGCGGTCGTCACGGTGGGCGGCCTGCAGCAGCGGTACCTGCTGGTGTGGCAGGGCCGCGGACTGCTGGCCCGGGAGGTGGCGTCGCTCGGTCAACCGTGCAGCCGCATGGCGGCCCGGTTCGTCAGCCGCGACGTGGTGGCCGTCGACCAGGGGTACGGCGAGCACGAGATCCGGCTCGACCCGACGACCGCGCAGCCTGACCGCGTCCTGGCACCGCGCTGCCCGGATCCGCCGGTGCCTGCGACACTGGAACCATGAGCGACACCGCGACGAGGACCGTCATCGCCACGGGTGTGGCCGGGTGGGGCGGAGCCGCCGCATCGGCTGCGCCGGAGACCACCACCCCGGTCGAGCAGCCGGTCGAGTACCGGTACGACGGAGGGGACCACGAGCGGTTCTCGCACTACGTCCCCAAGGACCAGCTCATGAAGGCGATGGTGGAGGGCACCCCGGTGCGCGCGCTGTGCGGGAAGCTCTGGGTTCCGTCACGCGACCCGCAGCGTTTCCCGATCTGCCCGGAGTGCAAGGAGATCCACGAGTCGCTGCCGGAGTGACCCCCGGGCCTGCCGGGCCGGCAGCGCGCCGACGACGGGCGCCGGCACGTAGGCACCTGGGAAAACGTGCGGGAACCGTCCGGCCGCCTGCTGCGGAAGCCGGCCGGGCCGGCTCGTGCGCCGTCGCGTCAGCGCACGAGCTCGGCACCGCGCCAGGTGAACTCCGGGGTAGTCGCGAAGCGGACGGTGATCTTGGCCAGGTCGTTGGCGTACCGGTTGGCGTGGTGGCCGCAGAACACGAGGTCACGGTTGCCGGTGATGGTGACCCGCAGCTTGCCCGCAGCGTTGCACCGGTCGCAGCGGTCACCCGGTCCCGGGGGTGCCACCGTCTCCGGCGGCGGCGTGAGGGTCGGTGTCATCGCGATCCTCCTCTGGTCGTCACCGGCTCACAGGTGGGGGCTGTGTCTACCACAGCTTGCCCACCAATCCTGCAACATATGCGGCCGCGACATGCTTCCCCGCAGGTGGTCCGGGGACTCACATCACACCCGCGGACGCCGGCCGGGCCGACTCGCTCACACCCGGGAGCGCCGGTCGGGCACGTACGCCGGCGCGCGTGCGGCGGCGTCGGGTCGCGCTTACGGGTTCGGGTCGCGCTTACGGGTTCGGGGCGGGCGGCGGTGTCGTGGCGCGGTCGCCGGGGTCGGGGCGGTTCCGGTCGGGGGACCGGCGGGCCTTCCCGGCGCGGACGCGGGTTCTCACCGCCCCCGCACCGACGTGACGTCAGTCGAGGTAGTCGCGCAGCACCTGGGAGCGGGACGGGTGGCGCAACTTCGACATGGTCTTCGACTCGATCTGCCGGATGCGCTCCCGGGTCACGCCGTACACCTGGCCGATCTCGTCCAGGGTCCGGGGCTGGCCGTCCGTGAGCCCGAACCGTAGCCGGACCACCCCGGCCTCCCGCTCCGACAACGTCTGCAGCACCTGCTGGAGCTGGTCCTGCAGCAGCGAGAAGGACACCGCGTCAACGGCCACGACGGCCTCGGAGTCCTCGATGAAGTCGCCGAGCTGGCTGTCGCCCTCGTCCCCGATGGTCTGGTCGAGGGAGATCGGCTCCCGTGCGTACTGCTGGATCTCCAGGACCTTCTCGGGGCTGATGTCCATCTCCTTGGCGAGCTCCTCGGGGGTGGGCTCGCGGCCGAGGTCCTGCAGCAGCTCGCGCTGGATCCGGCCGAGCTTGTTGATCACCTCGACCATGTGCACCGGGATGCGGATGGTGCGGGCCTGGTCGGCCATGGCCCGGGTGATCGCCTGGCGGATCCACCAGGTGGCGTAGGTGGAGAACTTGTAGCCCTTGGTGTAGTCGAACTTCTCCACCGCGCGGATCAGGCCGAGGTTGCCCTCCTGGATGAGGTCGAGGAAGGCCATGCCCCGGCCGGTGTAGCGCTTGGCCAGCGAGACCACCAGCCGGAGGTTCGCCTCCAGCAGGTGGTTCTTCGCCCGCTCCCCGTCCCGCACGATCCACATCAGGTCGCGGCGGAGTTCGGGGCTGAGCTCCTCGCCCTTCTCGTCGGCCTGGCGCAGCCGCTCCGCGGCGTACAGCCCCGCCTCGATCCGCTTGGCGAGCTCGACCTCCTGTTCCGCGTTGAGCAGCGGCACCTTGCCGATCTGCTTGAGGTAGGCGCGCACCGAGTCGGCGCTCGCGGTCAGCTCGGCGTCCCGGCGGGCCTGCTTGAGCGCCTCGGACTCCTCGTCGTCCCAGTCGAAGTCGTCGTCGGCCTCGGCGTCCTCCCTGGCCTTGGCGGCCAGCCCGGCGGGCTCGTCGAGAATGACGTCGTCCACGTCCGCGGCGAGCGCCTGGGCCTCGTCCTCGTCGAGCGACACCCCCGCCGAGCCGAGGTCGTCCACGTCCGAGAGGTCCTCGGCCACGTCGACGGAAGCCTCGGCCGCGGCGGCCATCTCTTCCGCCACGTCCGGGGAGGCGGCGGAGGATCGGCTCGCGGTGGTCCGGCTGGAGCGGGTGCTCCGGCGCCGGGACGCCGCGGGTTGGGAGGCCGACTTGGAAGCCGGCTTGGCGGCGCTGCGGGAACGCTCGGTCGCCGCCGAGTCCTTCTTGGTGGTCGTACCGGTGCGCTTGCGACGACCGGTGGCGGGCTTCTCGTCCGCGTCCGCGGCGGCCGCCCTCCCCGACGAGCTACGGACCCGCGAGGTGGCCGCCTTGGTGGCGGGGGTCGAGGACCGGGCGGCGACCGTGCGGCGGGGCGCCCGCCCGCCGGTCTCCCGCTGGCGTGCCGCCTGCTCGCCGGTCACCGTCGCGCCGGCGTCGTCGTCCTCCCGGGCCCGCCTGACCTGTGCCGGGGTCGCACTGGCGCCCCCGACCGTGGGGGCTACCGTGGTGGAGCTGGTTCGGCCGTCAGTGGCTTGTGGGATCAGCGACGTGGCGAGTTCGGATACGTCGGTGCCGGTCCGGCGCGCTTCTGACACGGACGTCCTTCCAGAGGAACATATGGGCTACGGGCTTACCGGCCTCCGCATCACACGGCGGCGCGAGCCGGTGCGGGCAACCCTCACGTCCGGAGTCGCCACCAGGGCAGATCCGTACCGAGAAGGCAGCGTGAATTGTAGCGCCGAAAACGGCGATCATCTTGTGCGCCGGCCCGTGGGTACGACCGGTCGGGTGAGCCGGAGCCGGTGTGAGGGTTGCGGACCCACCGCTGCGGAGAGTGGAAAGGGACGACATGGTGGCTGAGGACGGGGCGGATCCCCGCGAGCTGCTCGCGACCGCGGTCGAGGTGGTGCGGGTCGCGGCCGACCAGGCGCGACGCATGCGGGACGAGGCGCTCGGCGACGTGTCGACCAAGTCGACCGACACGGACGTGGTGACCGCTGCCGACCGCGAGGTCGAGCGCCTGGCCGTGGCGCGGCTGCGCGCCGCGCGTCCGCACGACGCGGTGCTGGGGGAGGAGTTCGGCGGCGCGCCACCCGGCACGGCCCGGGTCCGGTGGCTGCTGGACCCGATCGACGGCACCGTCAACTACCTGTACGGCCTGCCCTGGTACGCGGTGTCGCTGGCGGCGGAGGTGGACGGGAAGGTGGTGGCCGGTGTGGTCCGCAACATCGTCACCGGGCAGGAGTGGACCGCGGTGGCGGGCGGCGGGGCCTGGCGCGACGGCGTCCGCCTGCACGGCTCGACCCGCACCCGCCTCTCCCAGGCGCTGGTCGCCACCGGGTTCGCGTACGACCCGGCACGGCGGGCCCGCCAGGCGGCGGTGGTCGCCGGCCTGCTGGACCAGGTGCGCGACATCCGCCGGTTCGGCGCCGCGGCGCTGGACCTGTGCCTGGCCGCGGACGGCTCGGTCGACGCGTACTTCGAGTCGGGGCTGAACCCGTGGGACTACGCCGCCGGCGCGCTCATCGCCACCGAGGCGGGGCTGGTCGTGGCCGGGCTGGACGGCGCGCCGCCCGGGTCGGACCTGCTGGTGGCGGCGCCGCCGGCGCTGTTCGGCCCCCTGCACGACCGGCTCGTGGAGCTGCACGCCGCCGACCGCGACCGGGCGGGCGGGGACTGACGCCGAAGGCGGGACCTCCCGCCGGCAGGCGGGGGGCCGCCGCCGGCCAGGGTGGGGCCACCGCCTCCCGGGCTGACGGGGCGGTGGCGGTGTCTACCCCGACACGGGACAGGTGCCCGGCGGTGGGGTCGGCAGGTCGGCCTGGGCGAGCGCGGCGATCGCGAGGTTGACGTCCGTCGGCGTCGCCAGCCGCCGGAACTCGCTGCCCAGGATGACGTCCACGACGTCGTCCTCGCGCGCGACGTCGAACTCGAGCGTGGCCTCGTTGAGGAAGTACGCGCCTACCACGTGGGCGGCTGCTACCGCCTTGGGACCGAAGCGCAGCAACGCGACCCCGTCGAACTCTTCGTCGTGGTCGCCCCGTTCCAGCACCTGGAACTCCCGGTTGGCGAAGTTGTCGCCGACCTGGTTGGCGAGCCCGACCTGGTCGGTGGCGTTGTAGACATTGATCTTGATGTCGCTCTCGGCCGGCAGGGTGAGGTTCACCGGGACCGCACCCGGCGGGCAGGTCTCCCGGGCGCCCGCCTGGTCGGCGTCGCGGTCCAGCGCGATCGAGACCGAGACCACGGCGGCCACGAACAGCGCGGCGACGATCGTGATCGCGCGGACGCGCGCAAAGGTCAACATGTCGTGGCGCTCCCGTGCTGGACGGTCCTCGGCTGCGCGACCGCGCCCGGGGTCGGCAGACAACGCCGACACGGCCGACGCGGGCGAGTGTGGTGACTACAGTATGCCGGTGGCGTCAGCCACCGGTCAGCCGTTCGGTCGGGGTTGGCGGCGCGGGCGTGGCGGGCTGGCGGACCGGACCGGTCCGGTCTAGATTCGCCTCGCGCAACCGGCGGTGACCCGACGCACGGGTGATCTGGCTCACACCCCAGACTCGTGCACGGTGTTCCGGCGCGGAAACCGCGGAATCGGGAACGAGGCGCGGTTGTCCGGCGTTAGTCAGTGGGACGCCCTCAGGGATACGGAACGGGAGAGTGAACACCACATGGCCACCGACTACGACGCTCCGCGTCGCGACGAGGCCGACCTCGGGGAGGACAGCCTCGAGGAGCTGAAGGCACGACGGGTCGACACCCAGGCGGCGAAGCTGGACCTGGACGAGGCTGACGTGGCGGAGACGTTCGAGCTGCCCGGTGCCGACCTGGCCGAGGAGGGGGAGCCCACGGTCCGGGTCCTGCCGATGCAGGCCGACGAGTTCCGCTGCTCGCGCTGCTACCTGGTGCACCACCGCAGCCAGCTGGCGCGCGAGGAGAACGGCGAGCCGATCTGCCGCGAATGCGCCTGAGCCGCCCCGCATGCCGCGTTGACCGGCGCGGCATGCCGAGACCACGCCGCGACCGGGTGCGCCCCTCCGCGGGTGTCAGGCACGCCGGTCCGGCCGCTCCTGCTCGCGCTCGCGCGGGCGCACCAGGGGCGCCAGCGCGTCCGCCAACCGGTCCGGCGACCTCGTGCTGACCAGCCAGTACGGCGTGGGGTCCGTCGGATCGTCCAGCACCACCTGCACCGCACCGCGCAACCACGGCCGCTGCATCACGAACGCCAGGGGATCCGCCGCGGGGCCCAGCAGCTCCCGCCGACCGTCGGCGTCCAGCGGCACCACGTCGGCGATCACCTCCCCCGGCAGCCGGGCGCGACCGACCAGCAGGTCCGTGTCCGTGACGGCCACCCGTACCCGGCCGAACCATCCCAGGACCGCCAGGGTGGCCGCCACCAGCACCGCCACCGGGACCCACAGCGGCACGCCTCGGCTCGTCGTCGCCGCTCCCAGCTGCAGGCCCGCGCCGGCGGCCAGGACCGCCGCCACCGGCCACCAGTACCAGGGGGGCATGAGCCGCTCCCGGTAGCGCCACGCCGGTCTCCGTTGATCCCGCCCCACGCGCCAGAGGGTACGCTGCCCCACCGTCGGGGGCTCGGTGACGTCGCCGGGCCCCGTACGCGGGGAGGTGGGACGTGAGCGAGGTACGGGTGGCGCTGCGCCGGCTGGTGCCGGACGTGCCGGTGCCGGCGTACGCGCATCCCGACGACGCGGGTGCCGACCTGGTGGCGGCGGAGGACGTGGAGCTGCCGCCGGGGGGACGGGCGATGGTGCGGACCGGAATCGCGATCGCCCTGCCGCCCGGCTACGTCGGCCTGGTGCACCCCCGCTCGGGCCTGGCCGCGCGGCTGGGCGTCACGGTGCTCAACGCGCCCGGCACCATCGACGCCGGCTATCGGGGCGAGATCGTCGTCAATCTCATCAACCACGACCGCACCACCACGGTCCGGATCGCCCGGGGCGACCGCATCGCCCAGCTGGTGGTCCAGCGGGTGGAACGGGCGAGGTTCGAGGTCGTCGACGAGCTGGAGGAGTCCGCCCGGGGTACGGGGGGTCACGGCTCGACCGGAGGGCACAGTTCGCTAGCGGTGCCGGGCAGTTGACCGGACACTCGGAGACGACGGAGGGACGTGCAGGTGTTCTTCTCACGGCGTAGCCGGTCCCGGGGGCGTCACGCCCGCGGGTCGGCGGCGCGCCTCGCCCACGACCGGAGCGACCGTCCGGACGTGTCCGTCGGGGGCCGGCGCCCGCCAGCGCCGGCCCAGGCCACCGAGGTGACCAGGGTCGCCCCGCCGACCGGTCCCTACGACGTCTCCCAGGCGCCGCCGGGCGTGCGGCGGTGGGACCTGGGCAGCCTGAAGATCCCGGCGCTGGCGGGCGTGCAGCTGCGGGTCGAGGCCGCATCGGACGGCTCGGTCCGCCGGGCGATCCTGCTGGAGGGCCGGTCCGCGCTGCACCTGGTGGCCTTCGCGGCCCCGCGCACCGAGCCGATCTGGGACGAGGTGCGCCAGGAGCTGCGCGCCTCCCTGCTGGCCCAGGGGGCGGAGGTCGAGGACGCGGTGGGGGAGTTCGGGCCGGAGCTGCGGGCCCGGGTGCCGGTCCGCGACGGTTTCGCGCTGATGCGGCTGGTCGGGGTCAACGGCCCCCGGTGGCTGGTGCGGGCCGACTTCCACGGCCCGGCCGCGCTCGACGAGTCCGCGGCTCCGCAGCTGATGGCGTGCCTGCGCGGTCTGGTGGTGGAGCGCGGACCCGAGGCGCGGCCGGTGCGCGAGCCGTTGCCGCTGCGCCTGAGCGAGGAGCTGACCGGAGAGCTTCGGCGGCGCGTCGGCGCGGTCCCGCACAGCCGCCCGTCCCCGGGTGGGAGGTAGCCATGGCGGTCGGCGGAGCGGCAGGGACCCAGCGCGGCGAGCGTGAGACGCCGCTGCGTCGCCTGGTGCGCCGGCTGACCCAGACCGAGGAGCAGCGGGACGCCGAGCGGCTGCGCGACGAGGCGACCCGGGCCGGGTACCGGCTGGTGCGCGACTGCGCCCGCGGTCAGCTCGTCACCCTCAGCGGCCGGTTGCGCACCGTGACCTACAGTCCTCGGACGCACCACCCGGTACTGGAGGCGGAGCTGTACGACGGCACCGGCTCGGTGACCCTTGTGTGGCTCGGGCGTCGGAGCATCCTCGGGATCGAGCCGGGCCGCCGGATCACGGTGCGCGGCCGGGTGGCCGAGCGCAACGGCCAGCTCGTCATCTTCAATCCCTACTACGAACTGTCACTCTAAAGTCACGTACCGCAGCGGACCTGCCTGTCCGGGTTCCGACCTGCCCGTACCGCCCCGCCCGGTAGGTCCCGTGGCTTTGGTGTGACCTCGCACACTTACGCCCCTATTCCTCCGCTTACGGTCGATACGCTGAGCCTTCCGCGTATCCCTCCAACCGCGGTCCCCCCGTAACGGACCCGGCCCCGCCGGGTCCCGACCCCCGGTGACGAGTGGAGTTCTCTAGTGGACAAGTCGATGACGTTTGCGCTGGCGGTGGTGGTGTCCCTCGCCACCCCCACCATGTGGAACCTGACGGAGACCTCGGATCCGCCCCCGGCCGTGGCGACCGCCGCGCAGGAGACCGCCGGGCAGCAGAGCACTCCGGTCGACCGTGCCGACGGTGCCGAGAGGGTCGGGCAGGTCGAGGAACCCGTCCGCAAGCCACCGAGCCGGCCGAAGCTGCGCGCCGGCCTCAACGAGCGGCAGATGGCCCACGCTGTGACCATTGTGGAGACCGGTCAGGAGATGGGTCTGCCGCGACGGGCCTTCGTGGTGGCGATCGCCACCGCCCTGCAGGAGTCGGGGCTGCGGGTGCTGGCCAACGTCAACGTGCCCGAGTCGTTCAACTACCACCCGCGCGACGGGTACGGCAGCGACCACGACTCGATCGGCATCTTCCAGCAGCGCGCCAGCATCTACGCCATCAACGACGTCAAGTGGAGCATGGACCCCCGGTACAGCGCGATCAAGTTCTACAACGGACTGAAGAACGTCGCGGGCTGGGAGTCGATGTCGGTGGCGGAGGCGGCACAGGCGGTCCAGGTCAGTGCGTTCCCCGACGCGTACGCCAAGCACGAGGGTGCCGCCGAGCTGATCGTCGACAGCATCCTGGAGTGGCAGCAGCAGAAGAAGGAGTGGGAGCAGCAGCAGAAGCGGGGCCACTAAGCGGCGACGGGGTCCGCGCGACCGCGGGCTGCGGCGGCGCCGCCGACCCTCGCCGTGCGGCGTCCGGCGGTGGCCGCAGCCCGTACCATGGGTCCGTGCCGCCGGTGTCCGGCGAGCCCGACGCGCCCGGAAGGATGGTCACGTGACGGTCGACCAGCAGCACCCGTCCGACGGTTCGGACCCGGCGCCCGAGGCGCCCCGCCTGCCGACCTTCGCCGAGCAGGTGTCGCACCAGCTGGGCGGCTGGCGGGGGATGGTCGAGTCCGGCATCCCGGTCTCCGTCTTCGTCGTCGTCAACTGGGTGTGGTCGCTGCGGCCGGCGCTGGCGCTGTCCGCGGCCGCGGCGGTGCTGCTGGCCCTCGTGCGGACGCTCCAGGGCAGGCCCGTCCGGTACGCGGTCAACGGGCTGGTGGGCGTCGCCATCGGCGCCGTGCTGGCGCTACGCAGCGGTGAGGCCCGGGACTTCTACCTTCCCGGCATCCTGGTCAGCTACGGCTACGCCGCCGTCATGGTCGGCTCGGTGATGGTCCGCCACCCGCTGGTGGGCTGGCTGTGGTCGGTCATGTTCACCGGAGGCCGGTCGGACTGGCGGCACGACCCGGTCCTGCGGCGGACCCTGACCTGGCTCACCCTGCTGTGGGCGCTGGTGTGGTGTGTCAAGGTCACCGCCCAGCTCGGGCTCTACCTCGCCGACCTGGAGCACGCGCTCGGGGTGGCGCGGATCGTGCTGGGCGCCCCGGTGTTCGCGCTCATGCTCGGGCTGACGATCTGGATCGTCCAGCGGGCGCAGCGCCGGGCGGTGGCCACCGTCTAGGGCCCACGGCCGTCCAGGGGCTCGGCCGTCCAGGGGCACGGGCCGGGTCGCCCGGGCCGTCAGGTGCCCAGCACCGTCCGCCGCAGCTTGTCCTCCACCTCCGGGTTGCACACGAAGACCAGCTCGTCGCCGCTCTCGAGAGTGTCGTCCGGGGTCGGGACGAGGACCCGGCTGCCCCGCACGATCGCCACCAGGGCGCAGTCACGCGGCAGCGGCACCTCCCGCAGCGGCTGGCCCACATGCGCCCCGGAGGGCGGCAGGGTGATCTCGACCAGGTTCGCCTCGCCCTGCCGGAACGTCATCAGCCGCACCAGGTCGCCGACTGTCACCGCCTCCTCGACCAGGGCGGCCATCAGCCGCGGCGTGCTCACCGCCACGTCCACGCCCCACTGTTCGGTGAACAGCCACTCGTGCTCGGCCCGGTTGACCCTCGCCACCACTCTGGGCACGCCGAACTCGGTCTTGGCCAGCAGCGACACCACCAGGTTGACCTTGTCGTCGCCGGTGGCCGCCACCACGACGTCGCAGTCCTGCAGCCTGGCCTCCTGCAGGCTGGACAGCTCGCACGCGTCGGCGAGCACCCACTCCGCCTCCGGGACGCGCTCGGTGCGCAGCATCCGCGGCTCCCGCTCGATCAGCATCACCTGGTGGCCGTAGTCGATGAGCTCCTGCGCGATGGAGCGGCCCACGTTGCCCGCTCCGGCGATCGCCACGCGCATCTCACCCCTCCGATCCGGCCGCCGGGTCCGAGCCTGCCGTGGCCGTCACCCGGCCGAGAATGTCGTCGGTGACCAGAAGCTGGACCCGGTCGCCGTCCTGCAGCACCATCGCCGGGTGGGGCAGGGTGCCCAGCCCGAACCGCACCAGGCAGGCCACCCGGGCGCCGGTGGCGGCCTCCAGCTCCGACAGCGGGCGCCCGATCCAACCGGAGTGCAGCGGCACGTCCACGATCGCCACCCGACTGGTCGGGTCCCGCCACAGCTCGTCCGGTCCGTCGGGCACCAGGTGCCGCATGATCCGGTCGGCGGTCCACCGCACGGTCGCCACCGTGGGCACGCCCAGCCGTTCGTAGACCTCCGCCCGCTTGGGGTCGTAGATCCGGGCGACCACCCGGGGCACCTGGTACGTCTCACGCGCCAACCGGGCGGAGATGATGTTGGAGTTGTCGCCGCTGGACACCGCTGCGAACCCGTCGGCGTGGTCGATCCCCGCCTCGGCCAGCACCTCCCGGTCGTACCCGGTCCCGGTCACGGTCTGGCCGCCGAAGCGGGGGCTGAGCCTCCGGAACGCCTCGGGGTTCTGATCGATGATCGCGACGCTGTGACCCAGCTCCTCCAGCCGCTCCGCGAGCGTGGCGCCGACTCGGCCACAGCCCATGATCACAATGTGCACAGGTCCCCTCTCCCGGGTTGCGCATCTGCTGCGAACCTACCTCGCGCCGCTGATGCGCGCCCGCGACAGGGTCGGGTGTGGTGCGGCGGGGACGCGCCCGCGGGACGGACGCGCCGGCGGCACGCGGCGACAGATTGAGACCGCGTGCGGGTCGGCCGGCACCGGACCCCGGCGCCCCGTACGCTTGGCCGTTGTGGCCGGCTCCACAGCGCTGCTCAAGCGGCTCCTGGTGGGGCGACCGTATCGGACCGACCAGGAGCACGCCACCGTCCTCCCGAAGCGGGTCGCGATCCCGGTGCTCGCGGCCGACCCGCTGTCGAGCCTGGCGTACGCGCCCGGCCAGATCCTGGTGTCGCTGTCCGTGGCCGGCGCCGCGGCGTACGCCTACGCGCCCTGGGTGGCGGCCGCGGTCGTGGTGGTGCTGCTGGCGGTCGTCGCCGGCTACCGGCAGACGGTGCGGGCCTACCCGTCCGGCGGCGGCGACTACGAGGTGGCCACCGCCAACCTCGGGTGGCGCGGCGGACTGGTCGTGGCCAGCGCCCTGCTGGTCGACTACCTGCTGACGGTCGCGGTGTCGGTGGCCGCCGCGGTCGACCACCTGGCGGCGCTGACCGCCTACGCCGCCGAGCACCGGGTCGGGATCGCGCTGACCGTGGTCGTGCTCCTGGTGGCGCTGAACCTGCGTGGCGTGCGCCCGTTCGGGGCGGTGTTCGCCCTTCCCACGTACCTGTTCCTGGGCGCCATGGTGGCGCTGGTCGGCTGGGGGCTGTGGCGGCTGCTGGTCCGCGGTGAGCAGCTGCGGGCCGAGAGCGCCGACCTCACCGTCGCCGCCACCGGCGGTGGGCTGGCCGGGTTCGCGTTGGTGGTCGTGCTGGCCCGGGCACTGGCGTCCGGCTCCGTGGCGCTGACCGGCGTCCAGACCTTCGCCGCGCAGGTGCCGTCGTTCCGGCCCCCCCGCAGTCGCAACGCCGCCGCGGGGCTGCTGGGGCTCGGGCTGATCTCGTCCGCGCTCATGATCGCGATCGTGGTGCTGGCCCGGGCCGCCGACGTGCGGTACGTGGAGGTGCCCGAGCGCCAGATCCCCGGGGCCGGGCCGGAGTACGTGCAGCCGCCGGTCACCGCCCAGCTCGCCGACGCGGTCTTCGAGGCGGCACCGGCGGCGGCGTACGCGGTCGTGGCGGTCACGGCGCTGGTGCTGGTGTCGGCGGCCAACACCACGTTCGAGTGGTTCCCGACCCTCGGCGCGGCCCTCGCGCTCAACCGGTACCTGCCCCGGGCGCTGCACACCCGGGGCGACCGGCTGGCGTTCTCCAACGGGGTCGTGCTGCTGGGAGTGGGCGCGAGCGTGCTACTGGCCGCCTTCAGGGCCGACGTGATCGGGCTCATCCACCTCTACATCGTCGGGGTGTTCGTGGCCTTCACGGTGTCGCAGGCCGCGATGGTCCGCCACTGGAACCGGGCGCTGGCCGGGGAGCGGGACCCGGCGGCGCATCGCCGGATGCGCCGCGCCCGACTGGTCAACGCGGTGGCCGCCGGCCTGTCGGCCGTGGTGCTCACCTCGGTGCTCGTCACCAAGATCGACCGCGGGGTGTGGATCTCCCTGCTGCTGATAGTGGCGGCCTACCTGCTGATGCGCAGCATCCGCGCGCACTACGACGACGTGGCCAGCCAGCTGGCGCCGCCGGAGCAGCGTCCGATCCTGCCCTCCCGCAACCACGCGGTCGTGCTCGTCAACCGGGTGCACATGCCGACCCTGCGGGCACTGGCGTACGCCCGGGCCACCCACCCGGACACCCTGACCGCGGTGGCGGTCAACATCGACGAGGCGGAGACCCGGGCGCTGGTCGCCGACTGGGAGGGCCGGGGCCTGGACGTGCCCCTCATCGTCGTCGACTCGCCGTACCGGGAGATCACCGACCCGATCGTCGACTACGTCCGGTCCGTTCGCCGCTCGTCCCCGCGCGACGTGGTCACGGTGTTCATCCCCGAGTACGTGGTCGGCCGGTGGTGGGAGAACCTGTTGCATAACCAGAGCACCAAGCGGTTGCGCAGCCGGCTGCGGTACCTGCCGGGGGTGATGGTGACCAGCGTGCCGTGGCGGCTGTCCTCCAGCGCGGACCGGGAGGGTGCGGGCGCCGACCGCGACATCACGCGCCCGGCCCGTGCCACGGACGTGCCCGACTTCGAGCGGGCGCCGGAGATCTGACACCGGCCCGGGAACCGGCACCGCCCCTCGCCGCCGCGCCGAGCCGGCACCACCCTCCAGGGTCGGGACAGGCCGTCCGAGCTGGGAAGACGTCCGCGGTAGGGCGGGCCGCGCCGGCGCCTGAACGCCTCCAGGCGCCCGGCCCCGCCGGCGGGGTCGCGGGCGCGTGGCCGAACCCACGTGTGGCAGATCTGTTAAGTAGCGATTACTCTCCGTACTCTTGAGTTCGCGCGGCCGTAACCGCGGCGTCAACCGGGGGGAACAGTGGCACACCTGCGGCTCCCAGCCGGCTTCGCCGGCCTCGTGGTCGCACTCGGTGCGGCCTACGCGATCACGCACCAGCGGTGGATCTGGTGGGCGATCGGCCTGGCGGGCGTGGCCGCCGTCGCCGTCGGAGTGCTCCGCTACCGGCCCCGGCGCCGCGCACCCTGGTACCTGATCATGGCGGCCCTGCTGGCGCTGACCGGCGGGTACGCGGCCGCGGTCGCCATCGGCGACCGGGGGTCGGACCTGCCCGGCTGCGTGGCGGAGCTGGTCTACCTCGGGGTGTTCGTCCCCCTCATGGTGGCCGCGGTGTCGAGCCTGGCCCGGGTCGGGGTGCGCGCGGTGGACCGCATCGACCGCCTGGACGCGGTGATCATCGCCTCGGGCGTCGCGCTCCTGGCCTGGACGCTGCTGATCGGCCCGACGATCGGTCACGCCACGGACCTCCTGCTGCCGACCGTGATCGAGGTGGCCTACCCGGTCACCAGCGTGTTCCTCGTGGTCCTGCTGGTGAAGCTGGCGGCCACGATGCGGTGGACCCCGGCGCTGCTCACGTCGGTGGGTGGGACGCTCGGCATGCTCACGGTCAACATGATCGTCGGGATCGCGCGGCTGCGCGGGGAGTGGCTGCCCGGACCCGAGATGGTCGGTTGGCTGCTGCTCACCGCCGGATGGGGGGCCGCCGCCCTGCACCCGACGATGGTGGCCCTGGGTGACGCGGGCGGGATCCCGGCGAGCCGGCGCTTCCTCAGCCGGGGCCGGCTGGCCGTGGTGACCGTGGGGGCGCTGCTGATCCCCGTCCACCTGATCGTCGAGGCGGTCCTGCGCCAGCAGGCCGAGCTCGTCGTCCGCCGCGCCCTGACCGCCGTGGTGATCGGGCTCGTGCTGCTGCGGATGGCCTACGCGGTGGCCAACCAGCGGCGCGGTCTGCAGCGGGAACAGACGCTGCGTACCGCCGGCGCCCAGCTGGTGTCCGCGACCACGGTGGCGGAGGTGACGTCGGTGGTGCGCTCGGCGGTGACCCGGCTGCTGCCCGCGGACACCCCGCACGAGGTGGTGCTGGAGGTCCACGAGCCGCCGACGGGCCCGCCCGGGCGTGCGGCCGGATCGACCCTCGCCGCCCCGCGCGACGACCGCACCCGTTCGCCGGCCCCGTCGGCCACGGCCGACCTGTCGGTCCTGGACGGCCCGGTCGGCCACGTCGGGTCCCTCCACCACCTGCCCGCCTCCGGCCGCGCCGGCCGGCGGGGCCTGCCGGACACGGTCCACCGCTGCCCGGTCCTCCTGCCCGCCCGCCCGGACGGCGAGCCGGAGGAGGTGGGCGTGCTCTACGTCGCCGCTCCGGGCGCGCTGCTGGCCGACCTGCAGACGACGGTGGAGGCCCTGGCCGCGCTGGCCGCGCTCGCGCTGGACCGGATCCGCCTCACCGACGAGATCAACCGCAACGCGAGCGAGCGGTACTTCCGCACGCTGGTGCAGAACGCCGCGGACATGATCCTCATCGCCGACCCGGACGGCACCGTCCGGTACGCGAGCCCGTCGGCCACCGCGGTGCTCGGCGGCGGGACACCGTCGAAGCTGTGCGACCTGATCGCGCCCGAGGACCACGCGACGCTCAGGCGGGTGATGACGCAGCTCACCCAGGGCACCGGGGGCGGCAGCGCGGTCACCGAGTGCACGGTCGTGACCTCGGACCTGCGTCGGATCCGGGCCGAGGTGACCTTCCGGGACCTGCGGGCCGACCCGACCGTCGACGGCGTCGTCGTCACCCTGCACGACGTCACCGAACAGCGCCGGCTGCAGCGCGAGCTCACCTTCCTGGCCTTCCACGACGCCCTCACGGGGCTGGCGAACCGGGCGCTGTTCTACGAGCGGCTGGACCGGGCACTGACGCGCCACGCGCACCGGGCGGAGAAGGTCGGCGTGCTGTTCCTGGACCTGGACGACCTGAAGCAGATCAACGACACGCTCGGCCACGCCGCCGGGGACGAGCTGCTCGTGGCAGCTGCGCACCGGCTCAGCGCCACCGTCGGCGTGCAGGACACGGTCGCCCGGCTGGGCGGCGACGAGTTCGCCGCCCTGCTGGAGGACATCGACGACCCGGCGGTGGTCGGCGAGATCGCGCGCCGGGTGGTGGCCGCGTTCGAGGCACCGTTCCAGCTGGCCGGCCGGTCGGTCAGGGTGGGCGTCAGCGTGGGCGCCGCCGTCGCCACCCCGGGGATGGACGGCGACGAGCTGCTGCGGTGCGCGGACGTGGCCCTGTACGAGGCGAAGAACGCCGGGAAGGCGTGCTGGCGGTGGTACAACCGGGCGCGCGACACCCACCTGCAGCGGCAGCGGCCCACCGCCCCGGAACCGGGCGCGGACCCGTTACCAGCCCGACCCGCCGCGGAGCGGGACCCTGACCGGTCACCGGTGCGGTCCGCCACGGCGGAGCCGGACTCGGACGCCTCACCGGCGCGTCCGGCCGGCGGGGGGCCGGACGCGGGGCGCCGGTGGGTGCGGCCGACCATCCTGGGACGGATCCTGCCCGGCCAGGGCGGCGGGGGGACGCCGCGGTCGGATCCGGCCGCCCGGGGGACGTCGACCGGTCACGTGACCCTCATCGGTCCGGGGTCCGTGCGGGACACCCGCGGCTAGACTCGGCGGGCATGAACGACGCGTCCGACAGGTGGCGGCTGCTGAACCAGATCCGGGAACCGTCCGACCTACGGTCGCTGACCACCGACCAGCTCGGTGTGCTGGCGGCGGAGATCCGGGACTTCCTGGTGGCGAAGGTCTCCCGCACCGGCGGCCACCTCGGACCGAACCTCGGCGTGGTGGAGCTGACGCTGGCGCTGCACCGCGTCTTCGACTCCCCCCGCGACCGCATCCTGTTCGACACCGGCCACCAGGCGTACGTCCACAAGATCGTGACCGGCCGGCAGGAGGGGTTCGACCTGCTGCGCCAGCGCGGCGGCCTGTCCGGCTACCCGAGCCGCGCCGAGAGCGAGCACGACCTGATCGAGAACTCGCACGCCTCCACCGCGCTGTCCTACGCCGACGGGCTCGCCAAGGCGTACGCGCTGCGGGGTGAGCGGCGGCACGTGGTCGCCGTGGTCGGTGACGGGGCGCTCACCGGCGGCATGTGCTGGGAGGCCCTCAACAACATCGCCGCCACCAAGCACCCCGTGGTGATCGTCGTCAACGACAACGGCCGCTCGTACGCGCCCACCATCGGAGGCCTCGCCGACCACCTGGCCACACTGCGCCTCAACCCCAGGTACGAGCGGTTGCTGGACCTGGTACGGGAGGCGCTGGAGCGGACGCCGCTGGTCGGCCGGCCGTTGTTCGAGACGCTGCACGCGGTCAAGAAGGGGCTCAAGGACGCGGTCGCGCCACAGGCGCTGTTCGAGGACCTGGGCATCAAGTACGTCGGGCCGGTGGACGGGCACGACGTGTCCGCAGTGGAGTCCGCGCTGCGGCGGGCCAAGGCGTTCGGCGGGCCGGTGATCGTGCACGTGGCGACCCGCAAGGGGTACGGGTACCGGCCGGCCGAGGACGACGTGGAGGACTGCCTGCACGGACCGGGAGCGTTCGACGTGGAGACCGGCCGGCCGCTCGCGGCGCCGTCGGTGAAGTGGACCCACGTGTTCGCCGACGAGCTGGTGGCGATCGCCGACGAGCGGTCGGACATCGTCGGGATCACCGCGGCGATGCCGGGGCCGACGGGCATGGCCAAGCTCGCCGCCCGGTACCCGGACCGGGTCTTCGACGTGGGCATCGCCGAGCAGCACGCGGTGACCTCCGCGGCCGGCCTCGCGATGGGCGGCATGCACCCCGTGGTGGCGGTGTACGCCACCTTCCTCAACCGCGCCTTCGACCAGGTGCTGCTGGACGTCGCCCTGCACCGGCTGCCGGTCACGTTCGTGCTCGACCGGGCCGGGATCACGGGTCCCGACGGCCCCAGCCACTACGGCATCTGGGACCTGGCGGTGCTGGGCGTGGTGCCGGGGCTGCGGATGGCCGCCCCGCGCGACGCCGCCACCCTGCGGGAGGAGCTGCGCGAGGCGGTGGCGGTCAGCGACGGGCCGACCGTGCTGCGGTTCCCCACCGGCAGCGTCGCCGACGACCTGCCCGCCCTGCGCCGGGTGGGCGGCGTGGACGTGCTGGCCGAGTCGGACCGCCGCGACGTGCTGCTGGTGGCGGTCGGGGCGTTCGGCCACCTCGGGGTGGAGGTGGCCCAACGGGTCACCGAGCACGGGTACGGCGTCACCGTGGTCGACCCCCGCTGGGTGCGGCCGGTGCCGGCGGAGCTGGTCGAGCTGGCCCGCGACCACCGGCTGGTGGTGACCGTGGAGGACGGCGTGGTCGCCGGCGGGATCGGCGACGCGGTCGCCGCGACGCTGCGGCAGGCCGGGCTGGCCGTGCCGGTACGCACCCTGGGGGTGCCGGTCGACTGGCATCCGCACGGCAGCCGCGCCGAGATCCTGGCGGACCTGGGACTCACCGCGCAGGACGTCGCCCGGGACGTCACCGGCTGGATCACCGCCCTGGACGGGCCCGGCGAGCTGTCGGGCGAGGCGGTCGGCAACGGCTCGGGCGGTACCGTCGCACCCCGCGGTCGGCACCGGCGGACCGACCGCCCGACCCGCCGCTGACCGGGCCGGCCGGGCCGGAGCCGTCGACGCGGCCCGGCACCCGTGGCGGGCCGTACCGGCCCACCGGGGGCGGGCCGGTGCGGACGTCACCGGCCGCGGTTAGGTTGACCGCATGCGGGTTCTGGTGGTCGAGGACGAGCGGAACCTGGCCGACGCGATCGCCCGTGGGCTCCGCCGCCAGGGCATGGCGGTCGACGTCGCCTACGACGGTGACACCGGGCACGAGATGGTGTCGGTCACCCGCTACGACGTGGTGGTGCTGGACCGGGACCTGCCCGGGATGCACGGCGACCAGATCTGCGCCGACATCGCCGGCTCCGGATCCCTGACCCGGGTGCTCATGCTCACCGCCGCCGGGGACGTCGCTGACCGGGTGGAGGGCCTGCAGCTGGGCGCCGACGACTACCTCACCAAGCCGTTCGCGTTCGACGAGCTGGTGGCCCGGGTGCGCGCGCTCGGGCGGCGTGCCACCCCACCGGCGCCGCCGGTGCTCACCGCCGGCGACCTCGTGCTCGACCCGGCCAAGCGGGTGGTGACCCGGAGTGGGCGGCGGATCGACCTGACACGCAAGGAGTTCGGCGTGCTCGAGGCGCTGCTGCGCGCCGACGGCGCCGTGGTCTCCAGCGAGGAGCTGCTGGAACGGGTCTGGGACGCCCACGCCGACCCGTTCACCACCACGGTCCGGGTGACGGTGCGCAGCCTGCGTCGCAAGCTCGGCGACCCGCCGCTCATCGAGACCGTGGTGGGGTCGGGCTACCGGATCACCCCGGACGGTACCCGGTGAGCCCGCGGCGGCCGGCCGCACGGCGTCCCCGGCCGACCCTGCGGCTGCGGCTGACCGTGGTCAACGCGGTCCTGCTGACGGGTGCGGCCGCGCTGCTGCTGGCGGTGCAGCTGGCGCTGGCGGACGGGTCCGGCACCGACGGCGGCGCGGCCGCGCTGTGGTACGGCGCGGTGGCGCTGCTGGTCGTCAGCGGCCTGGGGGTGGTCGCCACCTGGGCGGTGGTGGGTCGGGCGTTGCGCCCGCTGAAGCGCGTGACCGCGATCGCGCAGCGGCTCGGCGGGGAGAACCTCGACGAGCGGATCGGTTACGCCGGCCCGGACGACGAGGTCGCCGAGCTGGCCGCCACCTTCGACGCGATGCTCGACCGGCTGGCCGAAGCGTTCGACGCGCAGCGGAGGTTCGTCGCCAACGCCTCCCACGAGCTGCGGACGCCGCTGGCGGTCATCCGCACCGAGGTGGACGTCACCCTGTCCGCGCCGGATGCCGACCTGGCCGAGTACCGGCACATGGCGCGGGTGGTGCGCGACGCCTCGCAGCGCGCCAGTGGGCTGGTGGAGGCGCTGCTGGTGCTGGCCCGGAGCGAGGCCCAGTCCGGTCGGCGGCTGGCGCGACGGGTCCCGGCCGACCTTGCCACCAGTGCGCAGGCCGCGTTGGAGGCGATGTCCAAGGAGGCCGACCGGATGCGGCTGCGGATCACCGCGCAGCTGGAGCCCGCACCGGTGGTCGGTGACCCGAGCCTGCTGGACCGGTTGGCCGGCAACCTGGTGGAAAATGCGGTCCGCTACAACTACCTGCACGGCCAGATCTGGGTGCACACCTCGGCCGCGGGCGGCCAGGCCCGGCTCGTGGTGGCCAACACCGGGTTCGAGGTGGACCAGGCCGACGTGCCGGGGTTGTTCGAGCCCTTCCGGCGCGGCGGCCGGGAGCGCACCGGCGGCCGCGGCTTCGGGCTGGGACTGTCGATCGTCCGCGCGGTCTGCGACGCGCACGGCGGCAGCGTGAGCGCGGTGGCGCGCGACGGCGGAGGACTGGAGGTCACGGTCACCCTGCCCGCGATGACCGCCGCGGACCGGCCGTCGCAGGTCACGCAGTCGGCCCGGGACGGCGGGTAGAGGCGGTCGGCGGCTCGGGCGTCGCGGTGACAGGGGTCCGTGCCGGCCGGGGCCTTTCGGCGTCCGTGTCGCGGCGTCGGCGTGGCCGGTCGCGGCGTCGGCGTCGGGCCGCGGCGGGGCGGCTCAGGCGGGCGTGGTGGCGAGCGCCTCGGCGAGGGCGGCCGCGGCCAGGTCGATCTGCCACGGCCGGGAGCCCATCCGCCGCAGCGCCTCCGCCACCGACTCCCGGTCCGCCCGGGGCGGAGGCTCCCATGCCAGCCGGCGGAGGTGGTCGGGCGGCACGAGGTTCTCCGGGGGTACGCGGTGGGTCGCGGACAGGTGCGCGACCGTTTCCCGGCAGCGGCGCAGCCGCTCGGCGGCGACCGGGTCGCGTTCGGCCCAGCGGTGCGCCGGGGGCGGCCCCGCCGTCACCGGCGTGCGCGGCAGCTCCTCCTCCGGCAGCTCGCGCGCCCGTGCCAGCGCCGCCAGCCAGGTGGGCGCGAGCTGGCGCGCCGTCCGCCCGCTGAAGCCGGGCAGGGCGATCAGCTCCCGTTCGGTGGCCGGGTCGGCCTCGGCCGCCGTGATCAGCGCCGCGTCCGGAAGCACCCGCCGGGGAGCCAGGTCGCGGCGGGCGGCGACCTCGTCGCGTGCGTACCACAGCGCCCGCACCCGCGCCAGTGCCCGTGCTCCTCGGATCTTGTGGATGCCCGACGTCCGCCGCCACGGGTCGGGGCGCGGCCGCGGGGGCTGCGCGGCGGCCTCGATGATCGCGGCGAACTCCTGCGCCGCCCACTCGGTCTTGCCCTGCCGCTCGAGCTCGGCCGCGAGCGCCTCCCGCAGCTCCAGCAGGAGCTCCACATCGAGCGCCGCGTACGCCAGCCACGTCTCGGGCAGCGGCCGCGTGGACCAGTCCGCGGCGGAGTGGTTCTTGTCGAGCTGGTAGCCGAGCAGCTGCTCGACGATCGCCGCGAGCCCGACCCGCTCGAACCCCGCCAGCCGGGCGGCCAACTCGGTGTCGAACAGCCGACGCGGCTCCATTCCCAGCTCGGCCAGGCACGGCAGGTCCTGGCTGGCGGCGTGCAGCACCCACTCCTCGTCCGCGAGCGCGGACGCCAGCGGCCGCAGGTCGCCCAGCGGCAGAGGATCGATGATCGCGGTGCCGGCGCCGGCGCGACGCAGCTGCACCAGGTACGCGCGCTGGGAGTAGCGGTAACCGGAGGCGCGCTCGGCGTCGACGGCCACGGGGCCCGTGCCGGCGGCGAACCGCTCCACGACCTCAGCGAGCTGATCGGCCGACACGACCGGCTCCGGGGTGCCGTCGCGTGGGGCCGTCAACCGTCGGGGCACGCTCAAACCCTACGGCGCATCCGGTGGCCGTTGCCGGCGAGGTCACCGCTGCCGTCCCGTCGCGGGGTCGGGACGGCCGGTGACGGCGGGCCGGGCCTGACAGCCGGGCTCGGGCCGGGGTACGTTCCAGCGTGCACGCCACAGTCGCGATCGATGAGGAGGCGTGGCCGGCATGACCGTCGGCCGGGATGCGGAGCGTCCCCCGCAGGCGACCGGCGGGCAGGACACCGACGCCGCCGGGGTGCAGCGGACGGAGCCCGCGCCGGTGGCTCCACTTCAGCCGGTCGCGTCCGCTCCCACCCGACCGCCGACCGGCGGCCGCGTGCGCCGGGCACTGGTGCGGACCGCCGTGCTGCTGCTCGTGCTCGCCACCGCGGCGACGCTCGGTTACCTCGGCTGGCGGCTGGACACGGTGGCCGGGCAGCTGAGGGAGGTCGACCGCCGGCTCGACGAGCTCTCCCGGATCCAGCAGGACGCGGAGGCGCAGCGGGAGGGCCTCGCCGCCCGGGTGAGCGAGCTGGAGGAGGCCACCGGCGGGATCTTCGACCCGGAGGCGGTTGCGGAGGCGGCGCTCCCGAGCGTGTTCAAGGTGGTCGCCGGCCGCGTCACCGGCAGCGCGTTCGCGGTCGGGCCGCCGGCCGAGGACGGTGGCACGAACCTGTTCACCAACTACCACGTCGTCGAGGGGGTGTGGCTGGCCGGCGGCCGGGAGGTGGTCCTGGAGCAGGCCGACCGGCGGTTCCCCGCCGTGATCGGGG
>VSBZ01000223.1:0-3191 GCA_047459215.1 Micromonosporaceae bacterium
CCGACCCCACGCCCCGCCACGGCGGCGGCGGACCGACCGCCTCGGCCACGGCGCAGATGGTCGGGTTGGGGCTGGCGTCGACGCCCACGAGCGCGGCGAGCACCCGGGACAGCTCCTCGGCCGGCGGCGCGCCCGGCGCCGGTGCCACCTCCTTCAGCCGCATGCCCGGCTCGGTGAGCGTGCCGGTCTTGTCCAGGCACAGGGTGTCCACCCGGGCCAGGACCTCCACCGCGGGCAGCTCCTGGACCAGGCACTGCCGCCGGCCGAGGCGCACCACGCCGACGGCGAACGCGATGCTGGTCATGAGCACCAGGCCCTCGGGGATCATCGGCACCACGCCGGCGACGCTGCCGACCACCGAGTCCGGGAAGGACTGGTCGGTGGTCAGCTGGCGGATGACCAGCAGCGTGCCCACCGGCACGATCACCCAGGTGATGTAGCGGAGGAAGCGGTTGATGCCCTGGTAGAGCTCCGAGCGGGCGAGGCTGAACACGCTGGCCTCGGCGACCAGCCGGGCGGCGTACGAGTCGGCGCCCACCCTGGTGGCCACGAACGCCCCGGAGCCGGCGACCACGAAGCTGCCGGACAGCACCTCGTCGCCGGGCTCGCGGGCCACCGGGTCGGCCTCGCCGGTCAGCAGCGACTCGTCGATCTCCAGGCCGTCGCTGGCCACCAGCTCGCCGTCGACCGGCAGCCGGTCCCCGGTGGCGAGCAGTACCAGGTCGCCGACGACCACGTCCTCCGGCGGGACGAGCTGCTCGACCCCGTCCCGGCGGACCCGCACCGGGACCCGGGCCAGCACCGCCAGCCGGTCGAGGGTGCGCTTGGCGCGCAGCTCCTGGACGACACCGATGGCGCTGTTGACCACCACGACCAGGCCGAACAGCGCGTCGATCGGGTGGCCGAAGACGAGCACGAGCGCGGCCAGCACGCCGATGAGCGCGTTGAAGCGGGTCAGCAGGTTGGCACGCAGGATCTCCCCGACGGTCCGGCTGGTGCGTGACGGGGCCACGTTGGCGAGGCCGGCCTCGCGCCGCCGCGCCGCCTCCGCGGCGGTCAGGCCGTCCGGGAGCGTGGTCTCCCGTGCCACCGTCATGCGCCTCCGCCCTTCACCGCTGCGCCGGTGCGCCGGCGCCGTGCCGGGGTGGCGCCGCGTCCTGCGTGCCGCGACCCCGGGTGCCCGCGTCGGCGTCGCTGCCGCTGGCCGGGGCGTGGCGGCACTGGTCCCCACATTCTGCCGCCCGGCCACCGGGTTCCGGCACGGGGGCGCCCGGTGTGCGCGCGCCCGCCCGCCGCCCGTGGGTCCGCCGGCGCCCGGGCGGCCGGCACGACGACCGGTCGACGGAGGCGTTCGGCGCCCACGACGGCCGCTGCACCGCGCCGGCCCGCATCCACCGCCGCATCGGAGAGCCGCGCCCGCCGAGCAAAGCCTCCCCGGGAAACAGGACGGAAACTGTCACCCTTCGGGGTCACGGTCCCGATCATGGCGATGGACTGGCGCCCGGCCCCGGCGGGGCGAGGGGCGTCGGCGGCCCCTAGAAGTTGTCGGCGGCCCCTAGAAGTTGTCGCCCGTGGCGCCGTCGATCTGCTCCCGCAGGATGTCGGCGTGGCCGGCGTGCCGCGCCGTCTCCTCGATCATGTGGACGTAGATCCAGCGCAGCGACACCTCACCCAGGCGGCGGTGCGGGGCGGTGTCGTCCAGCCGGTAGGCGGCGGCGAGCCGCCGGGACTCCTCGCACGCCCGGTCGTACTCGGCCAGCAGGTCGGCGACGGTCAGGTCGTCGGGCACGTGCCAGCTCTCCGTGCCCCCCGTGGCCTCGCCGTCGATCTCCTCGGGTGACCGGCGGGCCAGCACCCGCTGGAACCAGTTGCGCTCCACCGCGGCCATGTGCCGCAGCAGGCCGCCGAGGGTGGTCTGGGACGGTACGAGTCGGCGACGGGCGTCCGCCTCCGACACCCCCGCGACCTTGTGGCGCAGCGCCATCCGCTGGTAGTCGAGGAACGCGGGCAGGACCTCCGCCTCGCCGGCGACGCGGGTCAGTTCGGCCACGTCCAGCGGCGGCCCCGGAGGGGTGAGCATGCCCGCCAGCGTAGCGGCGGCCGCGGACATGCCGGGACGCCGGGTCAGTCGATGATCGGCTTGCCCTCCAGGGAGGCACCGGCCGGGGCCGGCGCTACGGTGTGGGCGTGAGCGAGACCGCCAGTGAAACCGCCGGCGCGGGAGCCACCCCTCCGGTCACCGAGGAACAGGTCCGGGAGCTGCTCGCGCGGCTGCGCCAGACACCGGTGGAGCAGGTCGTCGCCGAGCTGCTGACCAGCCTGCTCAACGCGGCGCAGGCCAAGCTCGGCCGGCGGGACGCCCGACTGCTGATCGACCTGAGCGGGTTGATGATCGACCACGCCCGCCGGTACGTCTCCAAGGGCCTGGCCGACCAGGTGGACCAGGCTCTCACCCAGCTGCGCCTGGGGCAGGTGCGGGCCGAGAGCGAGGCCGCCTCCGGCAACCGTCCGGAGGAGAAGAACGACCTCGCCGAGACGCCCACTCCCCCGACCGGCGCACCGGCGGCGGAGAAGCCGCAGTCGTCGCCGTCGTCCTCGGCGGCCTCATCGACGACGTTGCGCGTGAGAGCGAGAACCGCTTCCCGATCCTCGGCTCCGTGCCGATCATCGGGGAACTGTTCAAGACGAGGAGCGGTCAGACTGAAAAACGCAATCTCATGGTGTTCATCCGTCCGACGATTTTGCGTGACGGTGTGCAGGCAGCCATCGAGACCAACGCCAAGTACAACCTCCTACGCGATCAGCAGCTACGCCGCGGCACGAGAGTGTCACTGCTTCCGGGCGAACGTCAGCCTACGCTGCCACCGATCGAAGAGCTGTCGCGTTACGCGGACCCGACGGCCGGTTCGACGCCCCCCGCTCCCGGCACGGATCGCACGCGAATCATCCCTGTGCAGCCGCAGGCGCCCGTCGACACGCAACCGCAGCCCGACGAGGGTGACTCGCCCGAGCCGCGTAACGTGCCAACACCGGAATCAACACAGGAGTTGCGTCCCCGATCGCAATGAACACAATCCGAGACGCTGGCGCGCCAAGCGCATGTCTTCGAGCGCGCGGTCGTATTGCTGAGGCGCTCGCGATCCAAGGAGCTTCATGAGCGCACAATTCGAAGCTCAGTCGCTGCCAAAGGC
>VSBZ01000224.1:0-3167 GCA_047459215.1 Micromonosporaceae bacterium
GGCCCCGCAGAAGGCCACCGGCTCGTCGGCGATCTCGGCGACCGTGCGCCCCACCACGTGGTGGGCCAGGGCCCGGACCGCCGCACAGGTGATCTCGTTGCCGCGGCCGTTGGTGAACGTCAGCCCGGCCCCCACCGGGCCGTCGTCGGTGGTGAGCTCCACGTAGGTCGCCGAGTAGTCGCCGCGGTTGACCGAGTCTGAGCCGTCGCCCGCGGCGGCGGTGGGGAACCGCACGTCGTGGACCCGGACCCCGGTGATGGCCACGGCGGGGGCGGTCGTCGGTACGGTCATCAGCGCTCCAACCGGAAGATCCGCTTGGGGAGGCGGTAGGCGAGGTCGACCATGGTCTCGTGCGCCTCGTCCAGGGGCAGCCGGTGCTCGGCGACCAGCCGGGCCAGGAACGCGGCGTCGACCCGGCGGGCGATCTCGTGCCGCACCCCGATCGAGCAGAACGCGCGGGTGTCGTCGACGAACCCGGCGGTGTTGTAGAAGCCGGCGGTCTCGGTCACCGCCTCCCGGAACCGGCGCAGCGCCTCCGGCGCGTCCAGGAACCACCACGGCGCACCGAGGTACAGCGCCGGGTAGCCGCCGGCCAGCGGCGCCAGCTCCCGGCTGAAGGTGCTCTCGTCCAGCGTGTAGACCACCAGGGTCAGCCGCGGGTCGTTGCCGTACGCGTCCAGCAGCGGCGCCAGCGCGTGGACGTACTCGGTCGCCTGCGGAATGTCGCCGCCGACGTCGCGGCCGTGGGTGGCGTACAGCCAGCGGTTGTGGTTGCGCACCGAGCCGGGGTGCAGCTGCATCACCAGGCCGTCCTCGATGGACATCCGGGCGAACTCGACGAGCATGTGGGCCCGGAACGCCTCCGCGTCGGTCGCCGACGCCTGGCCCCGCAGGCCGCGGGTGTAGATCGCGGCCGCCTCGGACCGGTCGAGCACCAGGGTGCGGGCGGTGGGATGGCCGTGGTCGGAGGAGGTGGCGCCGGCCTTGATGAAGTCCTCCCGGCGGCGCCGCAGCGCCGCCAGGTAGCCGTCGAAGGTGGTGGTGTCCTCGCCGGTCAGCTCCCCCAGCTTCGCCACGCGGGACGCCCAGCCGTCCCACTCCATGTCCACGACGTTGTCCGGCCGGAAGGTGGTGATGACCCGGCCACCGGGACCGCCCCAGCCGTCGGCCGCCAGGGCCGCGTGCGCCGCCAGGTCGTCCAGCGGCGACTCGGTGGTCGCCAGCACCTCGATGTTGAACCGGTCGAACAGGGCGCGGGGCCGGAACTCCGGCTCGGCGAGCCTGGCGGCGAGGGTGTCGTACACCTCGTCGGCGGTCTCCGGCCGCAGCCGGGGGTCGACGCCGAAGACGTGGGAGAGGGTCCGCTCCAGCCACAGCCGGGACGGGGTACCCCGGAACAGGTGCCAGTGCGCCACGAAGGTGCGCCAGATCGCCCGCCCGTCGGTCTCCGCGACCGCGTCCCCGCCGGTCACGGGTACGCCGAGCGTGGCCGGTGGGACGCCCTGGGACAGCAGCATCCTGGTCAGGTAGTGGTCGGGCACGATGAGGAGCCGGGCCGGGTCCGGGAACGGGGTGTCGCCGGCGAGCAACCGGGCGTCCACGTGCCCGTGCGGGCAGATCAGCGGCAGGTCGCGGACGGTCGCGAACAGCTCGCGGGCGATCGACCGCTGGGTGGGGTCGGAGGGGAAGAGCAGGTCGTCACGGGGCACTGGCGGACGGCTCCTTAGGGGTCAGATCCAGCTCCAGCAGGTCGGCGCAGCGTACCGGAGCGCCGTTGGCCAGCGAGGCGTTGCCCGCCAGCCCGACCAGCAGCGAGGCGGCACCGTCGCGCTCGGTGGCGGCACGGCCGAGCTCGTCCGGTGTGCCGTCGTCACCGTCCGGTCCGAACAGCACGTCGAGCATCCGCTGGTCCGCGCCGCCGTGGCCCTCGCGGGTGTAGCCGGGAACCTCGACGCGGTACGGCTGCCGCCAGAACGGCCGGACGGTCAGCGTGTACCACCCCGACTCGGCGGCGGCCGCGTCCCCGTGCAGCTGCGCGCTCGCCGGCGTCCGGTCGCCGGCGGCGGCGTCCGCGTCGGTCCGGGCGCCCGTCGCCCGGTCGCCAGCGGCGGTGCCGTCCGCTCCGGCCCGGGCACCGGCCTGCGGCCCGGCGGCGGTGGTGGGGTCGGGGCGTCGCGGGCCGCCGCCCTTCAGCCGGCCGGCCGCCTCCGGCGAGACGTGGTCGTTCTCCACGACCTCCAGCTCCAACCGTCCGCGGCTGCCGTTGACCATGAACCGGTAGCCCTCCCAGGGGGCGTACGCGGTGAGGTGGTACGTCATGGTCGCGCCCGAGCGGTACGTGACCAGCACCGCCAGGTCGTCCTCGATGGTCACGCCCGGGGCGAACACGTTGCGGTCGCGGTGGTAGCCGTCCGCGTGCTCGGCCTCCAGGTACAGCTCCCGGAGCGCGGGGTTGTCGGCCAGGTGGAGGGCGAACGGGTCCCCCGCCGCCTCCGGGGCACCGTGCGCGCGGTCGTACCCGCGGTCGTACCCGTGCCGGGCGCCGTTCTCGCCGTAGAAGAACAACCGGCCGCTGGCGTACACCTGCTCCGGGAGGGTGGACAGCCACCAGTTCACCAGGTCGAAGTGGTGGGTGGCCTTGTGCACCAGCAGCCCGCCCGAGTTGGCCTTGTCGCGGTGCCAGCGCCGGAAGTAGTCGGCGCCGTGCCGGACGTCCAGCAGCCACTCGAAGTGGACGGATCCGACCTCGCCGACGACACCGTCGGCGAGCAGCCGCCGGACCGTCTCGTGCACCGGGTTGTACCGGTAGTTGAAGGCGACGGTCACGTGCCGACCGGTGCGCGCCACCGCGTCCAGGATCCGGCGGCAGCGGGGCACGTCCACGGCCATCGGCTTCTCGGTGATGACGCGGCACCCGGCCTCGAGCCCCGCCACGATGTACTCGTCGTGGGTGCGGTCGACGCTGGTGACGATCAGCGTGTCCACCTTCTCCGCCGCCAGCATCTGCGACACGTCGGCCGCGTGCCAGCTCGAGGCGGGAGGCGCGCCCAGGGCGGCGAGCCAGCGGTTGTGCGCCTCGATCCGGGCCGGGTTGACGTCCGCGAACGCCACCAGCCGGCCCCGGTCGGCGTGAGTGGTGGCCAGTGCCCGGGCGAACAGCTGCGCGC
>VSBZ01000067.1:0-18916 GCA_047459215.1 Micromonosporaceae bacterium
GTGGTGGGCGTGGTCCGCCGGGACATGTTCGTGGGCGCCCGCTCCGGCCGCCTGGTCGCCACGCCCCGCGCCGGTGCCCTCGCCAACCCGGCCAGGGTCAGGAAGGGCCGGGCCGCCCATCACCTGGTGGTCACCGCCGGTCAGCTCGCCGGCACCAAGATCTCGCTCGGCGAGCAACCGATCACGATCGGCCGGGCCGAGGACTCCACCCTCGTGATCGCCGACGACTACGCGTCCGCCCGGCACGCCCGTCTCGTTCCGCGGGACGGCCAGTGGTTCGTCGAGGACCTCGGCTCGACCAACGGCACCTACCTCGACCGTTCCCGGGTCACCGGTCCCACCCCCGTACCGATCGGCGTGCCGATCCGCATCGGCCGCACCTCCTTCGAGCTGAGGCCATGAATCTCACCCTGCGCTACGCCGCCCGAAGCGACCGCGGACTCGTCCGGGACGGGAACCAGGACTCCGTCTACGCCGGCCCCCGGCTGCTCGCCGTCGCCGACGGCATGGGCGGGATGGCGGCCGGCGACATCGCCAGCACCATCGTCATCGCCGGGCTGGCCCCCCTGGATGAGGACGTCCCCGGCGACGCCCCGATCGACGCGCTGCGTGCCAGCGTGGCCGCCGCCAACGAGCAGCTGCGCCGGACGGTGGCGGACAACCCCGAGCTCGACGGCATGGGCACGACGCTGACCGCGCTGCTGTTCTCCGGCAGCCGGGCGGCCATGGTCCACATCGGGGACTCCCGCGCCTACCTGCTGCGCGACGGGGAGTTCACGCAGATCACCAGGGACGACACGTACGTCCAGAAGCTGGTGGACGAAGGCCGCATCAGCCCCGAGGAGGCGGGCAGCCACCCGCAGCGGTCACTGCTGACCCGGGCGATCGACGGCACCGACATCGAGCCGGAGTACTCGGTGCGGCAGGTGCTGCCCGGCGACCGGTACCTCCTCTGCTCCGACGGTCTGTCGGGCGTGGTCAGCGCCGAGACGATCGCGCAGACCCTGCGCGAGTACCGCGACCCCGAGCAGTGCGTGGACCGGTTGATCTCGCTGGCGCTGCGCGGCGGCGGGCCGGACAACGTCACCGTGATCGTCGCCGACGCGACCGACGAGGACATCGTCGAGGCCGCGCCCATCGTCGGCGGCGCGGCCGCCCGGGACATGCAGTCCCAGGCCGCCCGGGAGTCCACCCCGGCGACGAGGGCCTCGGCGCTCACCCCACCGCGGCCGCCCGTACCGGCGGCCGACGACGAGGACCCGGACGACGAGCCGGCACCGCCCCGGCACCCGGTCCGCCACGCCCTCCTGCTGCTGACGCTGGTCGGCCTGCTCGGCGGCGGGCTGTGGTACGGGTGGAACGTCACCCAGTCCAGCTACTACGTCGGCGCCACCGAGTCCGGCCGTGTGGCCGTGTTCCAGGGCCTGCCGGGCCGGGTCGCCGGCATCGAGCTGTCGCGGGTGTACGCCACCAGCGAGGTCTCCGTCTCCGACCTCACCGAGCTGGCGCAGGACCGGGTGCTCAACGGCGACATCCGCCGCAGCTCGGCCGAGGAGGCGCAGCAGACCATGACCGACCTCATCCGCGAGCACCTCAAGCCGCTCTGCCCCGCACCCCGCAGCCCGGTGGCGACGACGCCGGCGCAGCCCGCGACGCCCACTGCGTCGCCCTCGGCGAGCGCCACTCCTGAGGCCACCACGCCGGCGCCGCTGCCGGAGTCCGCGACGCCCTCGGCGGCCGCGTCGGCCACACCGCCGCCCGTCTCGCCGGCACCGTACGATCCGGCCCACTGTCGGACCGAGTGACGGAGGACGCGGTGACCGCCCCTTCCCTGCCGGCCCCGCCCGCTGCCACGGGTCCGGCGCCGCGTGGACGGCCGCGGCGCCACCCCCGCAACGCCGAGCTGGGCCTGCTGCTGCTCGCGCTCCTCGTGGTGGCCGTGTTCGCGGCGGTCACGGAGATGCACCTGCTGGGCACCGTCACCAGCGCGTTCTGGGTCCCGGTCGCCCTGTTGGGGGTCGTCCTCATGGGCGCGCACGTGGCGATCCGGTCACTGGCCCCGTACGCGGACCCGGTGCTGCTGCCCACCGTGGCGCTGCTCAACGGCATCGGCGTGGCGTTCCTGCGCCGCCTCGACCTGGCGAGGGTCGACCCGTCGGACCGCGCGGACACGCCCATCCTGTCCGGCACCGGTGGGCTGCAGCTGATCTGGACGCTCGTGGCGGTAACCGGTGCGGTGGTCCTGCTGGCGGTCGTCCGCGACCACCGGCTGATCTCCCGGTACGCGTGGACGCTCGGCCTGGTCGGCCTGATCCTCATGGCGCTGCCCGGGCTGCTGCCGGCGAGCATCTCCGAGCAGAACGGCGCCAAGCTGTGGATCATGATCGGCCCGTTCTCGGTCCAGCCGGGTGAGTTCGCCAAGCTCGCGCTCCTGGGGTTCTTCGCCTACTACCTGGTGCGCAAGCGCGAGGTGCTGTCGCTGGCGAGCCGGCGGTTCCTCGGCATCGACTTCCCGCGGGGTCGGGACCTCGGACCGGTCGTGGTGGTGTGGCTGCTGTCGCTGATGGTCCTGGTCCTGCAGAGCGACCTGGGCATGTCGCTGATGTACTTCGGCATGTTCGTGGCGACGCTCTACATCGCCACCGAGCGGGTCAGCTGGCTGATCATCGGTCTGCTGCTGTTCTTCGGCGGCGCGGTGGTGGCGTACCTGGTCGGGGGCGTGCTCGGCGGACCGTTCGCCAACTACGTCCAGCGCGTCGACATCTGGCGGGACCCGTTCGCCGACCCGTTCGACCGCGGCCACCAGCCGGTGCAGAGCCTGTTGGGGCTGGGTACCGGCGGCCTGTTCGGCCAGGGACCCGGTGGCGGCCAGCCCACGGAGGTGCCGGAGGTCCACAACGACTTCATCTTCGCCGGGCTGGGCGAGGAGATCGGGCTGTTCGGCCTCACCGCCCTGCTCGTGGTGTACCTGCTGGTCGTGACCCGCGGCCTGCGGGCGGCGCTGACGGTGCGGGACTCCTTCGGCAAGCTGCTCGCCGGCGGCCTGTCGTTCACGCTGGGGCTGCAGATCTTCGCGATCCTCGGCGGCGTGAGCGGCCTGGTCCCGCTCACCGGCCTCACCACCCCGTTCCTGTCCGCGGGCGGATCGTCGCTGGCCTCCAACTGGCTGCTGGTGGCCCTGTTGCTGCGGATCTCCGACACCGCCCGCCGTCCGGCCGGGCAGCCGGTGGCGCCGCAGCTTCCGCTGCCGGTCAGCCCGCCCCCGTGGGGTGCCGGAGGAGGTGAGCGGCCGTGAACGCGCCACTGCGCCGGGTCGGGGTCGTCCTCATGGTGCTGTTCGGGCTGCTGTTCGCCAACCTCAACCGGGTGCAGTTCTTCAGCGCCGACGAGTACCGCAACAGCCCGTACAACGGTCGGGTGCAGATCGCCGAGTACCAGCGGGAGCGGGGCCTGATCCTGGTCGGCCCGGACGCCCAGCCGGTGACCGGCAACGAGGAGACCGACGGCCGGCTGCGGTACCGGCGCACGTACCCGGAGGGTGGGCTGTGGGCGCACGTGGTCGGCTACAAGCCGGTCAACGGCGCCCCGACCGGCATCGAGGCGTTCGAGAACGACTTCCTCGCCGGCACCAGCGACAAGCTGTTCCTGGACCGGTTCTTCGACCTGTTCACCGACGGCAGCACGCCCGGCGGCAACGTGGTCACCACCCTGTCCCGCTCAGCCCAGGAGGTCGCGTTCGCGCAGCTGCGGGACAACCGCAGCGGCACCAACAGGGGCGCGGTGGTGGCCCTCGACCCCCGTACCGGGGCCGTGCAGGCCATGGTGTCGCTGCCGACGTTCGACCCGAACGGTCTGGCCTCGCACGACCCGGACGAGGTGCAGGCGCTGTACGAGGAGCTGGACGCTGACCCGGACCGGCCGCTGCTGAACCGTGCGGTCGCCGAGACGTTCTTCCCCGGCTCGGTGTTCAAGGTCATCGTCTCGGCGGCCGCGCTGCAGCGCGGGTACACCCCCGACACGCTCATCCCGGCCGGTCCCACGTACAACCCACCGCAGACCACGCACGTCATCGCCAACGCCGCACCGTCCATCTGCCCGCAGGCCGAGGTCACCCTCGCCGTCGCCCTCCGCGACTCCTGCAACACCGGCTTCGCCAGGCTCGGGGTGACCCTCGGCGCGGACGCCCTGACCAGCACGGCGGCGGAGTTCGGGTTCGGCGACGAGGACCTGGTCGTGGGGCGCCTCGGCGGCGACGGCTTCCCGGTGGTCGGACGTTCCGACGGCCGCGGCATCCCGGTGGCCGCCAGCCAGACGGGAGACCTGGTGCGCGACGACGGCGAGGACGACCCGGCCACGGTCGCGCTGTCCTCGATCGGCCAGGCGAGCGTCCGGATCACCCCGCTGCAGGGCGCGATGATCGCCGCGACCGTGGCCAACGGCGGCGTGCAGATGCGCCCGTACCTGGTGGAACGGCTCCTGGACGCGGACCTGGTGCCGGTGTACTCCGCCTCGCCCCAGCAGCTGCGGCGGCCGGTCAGCGCCGAGGTGGCCGCCGCGCTGCGGGACATGATGGTGGGCGTGGTCACCGGCGGCACCGGGACCAACGCCGCGATCCCCGGGGTGCAGGTCGGCGGCAAGACCGGCACCGCGGAGGTCGGCGACGGCCGACCCGAGCACGGTTGGTTCATCGGGTTCGCCATCGTCGACGGGGAGCCGGTCAGCGCGGTGGCGGTGCTGCTGGAGAACGCCGGACCCGGAGGCAGCGCCGAGGCGGCCCGCATCGCCGGGCAGGTGCTGCGGGCCGTCGTGGCCGAGCGGGGAGGTGGCTGATGTACGGGCCGCAGTCCCTGCTCGCGGGCAGGTACCGGCTGGCGGAACGGATCGCCTCCGGCGGCATGGGCGAGGTCTGGCGCGGCACCGACGAGGTGCTGGGCCGGACCGTGGCGGTCAAGGTCATGCTGCCGGCGCTGCTGAAGGAGCCCGGGTTCGAGGAACGGTTCCGCGGCGAGGCCCGCACCATGGCCAACCTCAACCACCCGGGCGTGGTGGACGTCTACGACTACCACAGCGACGGGACGGTCGCGTTCCTGGTCATGGAGTACGTCGAGGGAGAGGCCCTGTCGGCGATCCTGCAGCGGGTCGGGCGGCTGCCGCCGGCCCGCACGATGTCGCTGGTGGCGCAGGCCGCCGACGCCCTCCAGGCCGCCCACGACAAGGGGGTGGTCCACCGCGACGTCAAGCCCGGGAACCTCATCATCCGCCCGGACGGCTCGCTGGTGCTGACCGACTTCGGCATCGCCCGCTCCGCGCTGGTGGGCCAGATCACCGCCACCGGCACGGTGCTCGGCACGGCGGGGTACCTCTCCCCGGAGCAGGCCGACGGGCGGCCCGCCACCGCCGCGTCCGACATCTACGCACTGGGCGTCGTCGCCTACCAGTGCCTGGCCGGGCGCCGGCCGTTCGAGGGGGACAACCCGGTCGAGGTGGCCATGCGCCACCTGCGGGAGGAGCCGCCGCCCTTGCCGTCCGACATCCCGCCGCCGGTACGGGACGTGGTGGGCCGCGCGCTGGCCAAGGACCCCGCGCAGCGGTGGCCGTCCGCCGCCCAGTTCGCGGCCGCCGCCCGCAGCGCCGCCGCGGCGGCGCCCGTCTCGCCCGCCAGGGTCGCCGCGGCGACGACTCCCGCGGCGCCTGCGGGAGGGGCGACACGGGTGCGCGGTGCGTACCGGGTGGGGGTAGCATCGATCCCCGTCCAACCGGCAGGTCCGGTCGCGTCCCGCCGTTCCGCCGCGGAGAGGGTGCCGGCACCGCCGGTCGTACCGACGCCGCCCCCGCGTCCGTCGGTGGTCGGTGTCGCCGCGGCGGTGCTGGCGGTGGTGGCGGGGCTGCTGTGCGCTGGACTGGCGGGATACGTGGCCCGGCAGCTCATGGAGGGCGCTAGCCTCGCCGACCTGTTCCCGCTCAGCTCAACCGGATACGTCCAGGAGACCGAAGGATCGACGACGACATGACTGCGTCACAGCGTCTGTTAGGTGGCCGGTACGAGGTCGGCGAGCTGCTCGGCTACGGCGGCATGGCGGAGGTCCACCGCGGCCGTGACCTGCGGCTCGGGCGCGACGTGGCGATCAAGATGCTGCGCAGCGACCTCGCCCGGGACACCACGTTCCAGATGCGGTTTCGGCGCGAGGCGCAGAACGCGGCGTCGTTGAACCATCCGGCGATCGCGGCCATCTACGACACCGGCGAGGAGCGCGGGCCCAACGGCGAGCCGCTGCCGTACATCGTCATGGAGTTCGTCAACGGTCGCACCCTCAAGGAGGTCCTCGCGGCCGAGGGGCGGCTCCAGCCGCGCCGTGCCCTGGAGATCACCGCCGACATCTGCGCGGCGCTGGAGTTCAGCCACCGGCACGGCATCATCCACCGGGACGTCAAGCCGGGCAACGTCATGGTCACGCCGAGCGGCCAGGTCAAGGTCATGGACTTCGGCATCGCCCGGGACCTGGGCAGTGGCGCGACCACGATGACGCAGACCGCGGCGGTGATCGGCACCGCCCAGTACCTGTCGCCGGAGCAGGCGCGGGGGGAGGCGGTGGACGCCCGCTCCGACGTCTACGCCACCGGCTGCGTGCTGTTCGAGCTGCTGTGCGGGCACCCGCCGTTCGTCGGCGACAGCGCGGTCTCCGTGGCCTACCAGCACGTGCGGGAGGACCCGCGGCCGCCGTCGGAGATCAACCCCGAGGTGACGCCGGACATCGACGCGGTCGTGCTCAAGGCGCTGGCGAAGAACCCGGCCAACCGGTACCAGTCGGCCGCCGAGATGCGGGCCGACCTGCTGCGGGCCGCGGCCGGTCGGCCGGTCCTGGCCACGCCGGTGCTGCGGGAGCAGGAGACGATGCTGCTCGGCAGCGCCGACGGTGCGGCCCGGGTCGGCGACCAGCGCCGCCGCCGCGCCTCGACCTGGGTGATGGCGTCCCTGGCGGTGCTGGGGGTGCTGGCGGTCGTGGCGCTGATCGTCGGCCTCATCCTCGCCAGCCAGCGCGGCGAGGAGACCGTGGCGGTCCCGGACGTGGTCGGCGAGACGGAGGAGCGGGCCGAGCAGCTGATCCGGGAGGCCGGGCTGGTGCCGGAGCGGGGTGATCCCGTGAACAGCCGCGAGTGCGAGGTGGGCACGGTGGTGGAGCAGTCGCCGACGGCCGCCGAGGGGCCGGTGGAGCCTGGGACCACCGTGACCTACCGGGTGTGCGCCGGACCGGCCCAGGTCGAGGTGCCGACGGTCGTGAACCTGACCCAGGAGCAGGCGGAGAGGGTGCTGGCGGACGCCGGCCTGGAGTCGGAGGTCAGGCTGGTCGACCACTCGGCCGACGAAGGCATCGTGGTCGACAGCGATCCGAAGGAGGGGGAGCTGGTCGAGGAGGGCTCCACGGTCGTCCTCATGGTGTCGAGGGGCAACCTCGTCCAGGTGCCGGACGTCACCGGCCAACCCCTCGCGGTCGCCCGGGGCCTGCTGGAGAACAGCGGGTTCGCGGTCGAGGCGGTGCCGACGTCGGATGAGCCGGGCAGCCCCGATGAGGTGGGCACCGTGGCCAGCCAGAGCGTGGGGCCGGGCGAGCTCGCGGCGCGCGGGAGCACCATCACGATCTACTTCTACGACGAGCGGCCCGACCTGCAGGCGGACGTGCAGGTCGGGACCGGCGGTCAGGTGACCGTGACGTGGGACAACGACATCTACGGCGGGGTGGTCATCGACTGGGGCGACGGCACGGATGAGCAGGCGGACGACCGCGCGGCCGGCAACGCGCCCCACACCTACGCGACGCCCGGGCAGACGTACCAGATCACCGTCCGTGACCCCGACCACCCCGACCGTTCGGTGACGTTGACCGTCGAGATCGCGGCGTGACCGGCCGGCTCGCCGGGGACGCGGGCGCACCGGCCCCCGTTCCCGGCGAGCCGGCCGTGCCGCGGGTACGCGGGACCGCCGGGACGCGAACCGGTCACCCGGTACCCCGGCGCACGCCGTCGCCCGGTGCCGGGCCCTCGCCGCGGGTACCCGGGGCCATCTGGACACCGGGCGGCAGGCTGCGGCCGGGTGTGCGCCGCGGGCACGCGGGGGTCCCGCACCGGTCAGGAGTGGGCGAACGCGGCCAGGCGACGTTCCTCCACCTCGGCGGCGAGTGCCGGCGCGCGCTCGCGGGCCGACGGCAGCCCACAGTCGGCCAGCCAGTTGGCCAGCAGCAGGTGACCGCCCTGCGTGAGCACGGACTCGGGGTGGAACTGCACCCCCTCCACGGGCAGCTCGCGGTGCCGCAGCGCCATGACGACCCCGCCCGGGGTGGTACGGCCGGTCACCTCGATCTCCTCGGGAAGGGTCTCCTCCCGCACCGCCAGCGAGTGGTAGCGGGTGGCGGTGAACGGGTTGGGAAGCCCGGCCAGCACCCCGGCGCCGTTGTGGGTCACCTGGGAGGTCTTGCCGTGCAGCAGTTCGGGGGCACGGTCGACCGTCCCCCCGTACGCGTGGCCGATCACCTGGTGGCCCAGGCACACGCCGAGGATCGGGATGCGGCCCGCGTACGCCTCGACCAGGTCCAGGCAGACGCCGGCCCGTTCGGGCGTGCCCGGTCCGGGTGAGAGCAGCACGCCGTCCGGGCGCAGCCGCTCCACCCCGGCGACGGTGATCTCGTCGTTGCGGCGCACCTCGCAGTCCGCGCCCAGCTGGCCGAGGTACTGCACCAGGTTGTAGACGAACGAGTCGTAGTTGTCGATGACCAGGATCCGCATCGGGTCACTCGTCCGTCTCGTACGGAATGTCGTACGGGTCCAGGTGCCGACCATCCGGACCGATGATCGGGGTCGGCGAGGGCCCGACCCCGGGTGCCGGCCCGGTCCCGTCGGTCCCGGTCTCGATGGTGGACTCGTCGAAGGGCAGCAGGACCTCCTCCACCCACCCGGAGGTGGCGGGGAAGACCCAGAACCACAGAGTGGCGACCGCGGCGCTGATCAGGACCAGCGACCCGATGATCTTGCCGGGCAGTCCGAACGGCAGGTGCCGCCAGATCCACGCGTACATCCGCCCCTCCGTCAGGCGCCCAACCCGCCCAGCTCCGGCGGTCGCCAGCCGTCCCGCCGTGGCTGCTGGTCGACCAGCTCCGCGTGCACGATGAGTCGTTCGTAGTTGTCCCACTTGGGGTTGCAGGTGGTCAGCGTCAGGACGGCCCGTTCCGGCGTGGCGCCCGGCTCGCCCGGTACCGGCGCCACCACCTCCACCGCCGTGGGCTTGACGATGTAGTTCCGGTAGGTCCGGTAGATGTACCACATGTCCTGGGTCTCCACGATGATGAGGTCACCCTCGACCACCAGGTCCAGGTCCCAGAACGTGGCCGGGTTGCGGTGCCCGGCGACGGCGAAGTTTCCGATCTGCCCCGGCATGGCGCTGCCCGGGTAGTGCCCGGGCGCCCACCGGATGTCCTCCTGGCCGACGCCCTCGACCACCACCCAGTACTTGCCGAGCTTCGGGATGTACAGCCGCGCGATGGCGTGGCCGGGGGGCGGTCCGAGTGGCTGGGCCTGGGCGTCGTCCTCGTCCGGGGCCTCCGACGGGGCGTCGCTCGGTCCCACGGTGGGCGGCGCCTCCCACGCCTCGATCAGCTGCCGTTCCAGGTCATCCTGGTGGGAGGCGATGACGGCGGACTTGCCCCAGACCTCGTAGGCCGCGAGCAGCAGCACGATGGCGCCGAAGGTGATCAGCACCTCGCCGAGGCCGCGGGCCGTGGTGCGGATCACCGTGCCCACGGTGGTCCGGGTCAGTGCCGAGTGGATGCTGCGGTAGCCGCCCCCCCGCTTGGACCGGATGGCCCGCAGCTTGACCACCTGCTCGCCCCGCCGTGGAGGTGGTGGGGCGGGGGCTTCCGGCTCCGGCGGCGGTGCCGGCGGCACCACGCCGATCAGCCTGGTCTCGTCCGCCCGGTCCGGAGGGCCGGTGGTGACGACGTCGGTGGGGTGCCCGTTCAGGTCCGGCACCCGCGGGATGGTCGCGCTCACGTCGTCTCCCCGGGCCACCGGCAGCACCGCCGTGGCGTCCTCAGCCGGCTGGCCCACGCCGGGCCCGGTCACGGGCACCGGCGAGGTCGGCGCCGGACCGACCGTGGAGACCGGCGGAGGTGCCGGAGACACCGGCGCGGGTCCCGGCGGGAAGACCGGCGCGGCACCGTCAGGGGAGACCGGCGCGGCACCGTCAGGGGAGACCGGCGGGGGAACGGCCGGCGAAACCGGCGCGGACGCGACCGGTGGCTGGCCGCCCGGGTGAACGTCGGACAGTGGTAGGTGGAGTACCGCGGTCTGGTCGGGCGCCGACAGCTGGAGCACCGCGGTCTCGTCCGGGTCGGGCAGCCGGTGCCGCCCGCGCCGTCCCGACCCGGTGGGGGCGGTCACGGTGCCACCCGCCCCGACCGCAGGGTGCTGGTCCCGTCGAACGCCGGCACGGTCACGTCCTCCTCCACTGTCTCGCGGTAGCCGAGGCCGTAGGCCTCGGCCGCCTCCCGGAACAGCTGTACCCCTGGAGAGCGCGCGAGGGCCGCGCGCAGCTCCTCCGGGTCTCCGATCGCCGTGACCACGTACGGAGGGGAGTACGGGCGGCCATGCAGGAGCAGCACCGGTCCTACGCAGATTACCGCACTCGTGGTAATCACTCGGACACCCATGATCGACATGGCCTCCGCGCCGCCCTCCCACAGCGCGTTGACCACCGCCTGCATGTCCTCCTGGTGCACCAGCAGGTCGGCCGCCTCGGCGCCCTCGGGCCGCCGGCCGTCGGGGCGGATCGCGTCGTCCAGGGTCACGGTCAGGCCGGGACCGCGCACCGCGGTGAACCCGGCCGCCACCCGGTACGCCTCGGCCCGGTCCCGCTGCTCGCGGACGGGGGCGTCGCCGCTGGCCATCGCCTCGGTGAGCGCCTCCACCCGTTCCCGCAACGGCGCCAGGACCTGCTCCGCCTCGGCGACGCGGTGCTGCCGCTCCATGATCAGCTCGGTGAGCTCCAACCGGCGGTCGTCGCGCAGGGGCAGGCCCTGCGCGGTCGTGGCGCTGGTCGTGAACAGGAACCCGGCCGCCAGTGCGATCACCGGCACCCCGATCGACCAGCCGCGCCGTGGGCGGGCCGGGGCGCCCGTCCCGGCCGGTCGCGACCGCGCGTCCCGCCAGCTCCCCCAGCGGGAACGGTCGCCCATGGTGCCACCTCCTGCCCGTGCCGACACCGCCTGGTTAGCTCGCGAGGGTGCCGTTGACTACGCTAGCTGCAGAACAGTCTCCAGCCCCTGCAGGAGTGCGTCGTGCCCAAGTCGCAGATCCGAAAGAAGAAGGTCTACACGCCGCCGGCGGAGGTGCGACCGGTCGCCGAGTCGGCACGTCGCCGGCCCAGCTCGCCCTGGGTTCCGGCCACCGGCAGCGGGCTGATCGTCCTCGGGATCCTCTGGCTCGTCCTGTTCTACACCTCCGACACGAAGCTCCCGGTCGAGGCGTGGGGCTACTGGAACCTCGCGGTCGGCTTCGGGGCGATGGTGGCGTCGCTGGCCGTGCTCACCCGGTGGCACTGAGTGCGCGGTGACGGTGGGCGGTTCGGCACGGCCAGAACTACGCCGGTGTAGTTATCCACAGCTGTTATCCACAGTGTGGATGAATGGCCTGGTAGCGCGCAGATTCCGGCCACACCGGCGGCTCGGTGAGGGGGTGTGATGGGCACGGTCCAGATCGTCACGAGCGTGCTGGCGGCGGCGGTCACCGTGATCGCCGCCGCACTGGCGGTACGCGCGGTACGCCGGATGGTGGCGGTGATCCGCCTCGGGGAGCCCGACCGCAGCCGCTTCGACCGCAAGCTCCAACGCACCGTCACGATGCTGCGCGAGACCCTCGGCCACACCCGGATGCTCAAGTGGTCGCTGGTCGGCGCCGCCCACTGGTTCGTGATGGTCGGGTTCATCCTGCTGTCGGCCCTCGTCCTGACCGCGTACCTGGAGGTGGTCGACCCGGACGCGAGCCTGCCGGTGATCGGCGGCTGGGCGGTGTACGGGCTGGTCACCGAGGTGTTGAGCGTGGCCGGACTGGTGGGGATCGCGGTCCTCATCGGGATCCGCCTGCGCCACCTCCCCCGGTGGCGCCCCCGTTCCCGGTTCGCCGGCTCCACCGCCTGGCAGGCGTACTACGTCGAGTACACGATCGTGGCCGTCCTCACACTCGGCCTGGTCATCCGCGGCATCAAGGCTGCCCTGGGCACGCTGCACTACCCGACCTGGGCGGCACCGGTCAGCCACGCCCTCGGCGAGGTGCTGCCGGCGAGCCCGGCCGCGGTGAGCGTGGTGGCCCTGCTCAAGGTCGCCGTGTCCATGGCGTGGGTGATCGTCATCTCACTCAACATCACCATGGGCGTGGCGTGGCACCGCTTCACCGCCTTCCCCAACATCTTCTTCAAGCGCTCCGGCGGCCCACGGCCGGCGCTGGGCGCGCTGCCGCCCATGACCTCCCGCGGCGAGGTGCTCGACTTCGAGAAGGCCGACCCGGAGACCGACCGGTTCGGCGTCGCGGCGGTCGAGCAGTTCACGTGGAAGGGCCTGCTGGACTTCACCACCTGCACCGAGTGCGGGCGGTGCCAGGACCAGTGCCCGGCGTGGAACACGGCCAAGCCGCTGTCGCCGAAGCTGCTGATCCTCAGCCTGCGCGACCACGCGTACGCCAAGGCGCCGTACCTGCTCGCCGGCGGCGGCCGGACACCGGACGGCCAGGAGAAGGCCACGCCCGAGCAGCTGGCCGGCGTACCCGCCAGCGCGCTGGCCGAGGCGGAGCGCCCGCTGGTGGGCGACGCGGCCGCCGGCGGCGTCATCGACCCGGACGTGTTGTGGTCCTGCACCACCTGCGGCGCGTGCGTGGAGCAGTGCCCGGTGGACATCGAGCACGTCGACCACATCGTGGACATGCGGCGCCACCAGGTGCTCATCGAGTCGAGCTTCCCGCCCGAGGCGGGTGCGATGCTGCGGAACCTGGAGAACCGGGGGAACCCGTGGGGGGCGCCGGCCAACACCCGGGAGGACTGGACCAAGGGGCTGGACTTCGAGGTCCCGCGGGTCGCCGACGGGGTGGACTTCGAGTACCTGTTCTGGGTCGGGTGCGCGGGCGCCTTCGACGACCGGGCCCGCCGGACCGCCCAGGCGGTGGCGACGCTGCTGCACCAGGCCGGGGTGCGGTTCGCGATCCTGGGCGAGCAGGAGACCTGCACCGGCGACCCGGCCCGGCGGATGGGCAACGAGTTCCTGTTCCAGATGCTCGCCCGGCAGAACGTCGAGACCCTCGACGCCGCGTTCGACGGGCGGCCGCCGGCGGAACGCAAGATCGTGGCGACCTGCCCGCACTGCTTCAACACCCTGGCCAACGAGTACGGCCAGCTCGGCGGCGAGTACCGGGTGGTGCACCACACCCAGCTGCTCGCCCAGCTGGTGGCCGACGGTGCCATCACCCCGGTCCGGCCGGTCGACGGCGACCTGACCTGGCACGACCCGTGCTACCTGGGCCGGCACAACCGGGTCTTCACGCCGCCGCGGGAGTTGCTCGCCTCGGTCACCGGCGGTCGCGGCCCGGTGGAGATGCCCCGGCACGCGGAGCGCTCCTTCTGCTGCGGCGCCGGCGGCGCGCGGATGTGGATGGAAGAGCGCATCGGCAAGCGCATCAACGTGGAACGGGTGGAGGAGGCGGTGGCCACCGGCGCCCGCACGATCGCGGTCGGCTGCCCGTTCTGCGCCACCATGCTCAGCGACGGGGTGGCGGCCGTGCAGGGTGCCGGCGGCGACGGCGGCGACGGCGGCGTGGAGGTGGTCGACGTGGCCACCGTGCTGCTGCGGTCGACGCGCGGTTGACGGCGGCCGACGCGGCGCGACCTCCGCGGGTCCGCACCTCCGCGGGTCCCTCTCCCTGGCGGTACCGGACCCCGGCGGCGCTGTGGACGGTCGACGGCGACCGCTGCGGCGTGCCGAGTGTGGACGCCTAACCAGGACAAAGCCGCCTTATCCTATCGAGTCAGTCGCTCTTGACCACCTCCGACAGCATCGTCTACGCTCTGCACTCGTTGGCCGGAAGGAGGTCTCCCAGACGGGGAGGCCCTGGTCAACACCGCCGAACCGCCGGTCCCGCGGGCCCGGCGGACCGGGGAACCACACTCCGGGGTGAATCCGCGTTCCGCGGTAGGGCGAGCTTCCCGCCCGAACCCGTCAGCTAACCCGGTAGGCGGTCGGGAAGAAGGGGTACCACCTGGTGGCGGGTCATACCTGGCGGGCGCGCCACCGCCGACCGAGCAGGTCGATGCCCTGGCGCCGTCCGCAGGATCCGGGTTCGGTGTCCGGTCGCGCCACACGCGCTCTCGTCGTCCCCGTCGCCACCGTGGCGATGCTCCTGGCCGGCGGCCTGGCCGCCAGCACGGCCTACGCCCAGCCGACACCGGAGGAGATCGAGGCGCAGATTGACAGGGCCTGGCGCGAGCTGGCTCCCGTCATCGAACAGCACAACGCCACGCGGGAGGAGCTGAAGGAGAAGAAGGCGCAGGCCAAGGAGCTGGAGGACGAGATCGCGCCGCTCCAGCTCAAGGTGGACAGGGCCATCGCCGAGGTCTCCGAGCTGGCCCTCCACGCGTACACCACCGGTGACACCTCGGCGTTCAACGCGCTGCTCACCAGCGGCTCGCCGTACACCTTCGCCGAGCAGCTCACGGTGCTGGACCAGATCGCGAAGCGCCGGCGGGCGCAGATCGCGAAGGGGGTCAAGGCGAAGGAGAAGTACGAGGAGCGCAAGGCGGAGCTCGACGCCCTGATCGACGAGCTCTCCGCGATGGAGAAGGAGCTGGCGGAGAAGGCCGAGGAGATCGACGCCGAGATCGAGCGCCTGCAGGCGCTGCGGATCGAGGCCTACGGCAGGTCCGGCGGCGTGGGTGAGCTGCGCCCGGCGGCGTGCCCCGCGGAGTACTACGGCGACGCCGGCAGCGAGGCGGCGAAGTTCGCGTGTGAGCAGGTCGGCAAGCCGTACGCGTGGGGAGCGTCGGGCCCGGACGCGTACGACTGCTCCGGCCTGACCATGGCGGCCTGGTCGCGGGCCGGCGTGGGCGTGCCGCACAACGCCGCCCAGCAGCGCAACGTCACCAGGTACGTCGACCGGAGCGAGCTGCGCCCGGGCGACCTGGTCTTCTACTACGGCGATCTCAGCCACGTGGCGATCTACGTCGGTGACGGCTGGATCGTCGACGCGTCGCAGCCGGGTGTGCCGGTGAAGATGCGCAGCATGGACGCGCCCGGACCGATCCACAGCTACGGCCGGCCCTGAGGCTCCCGCCGACCCCCCGGGCGGGATACAGGGAGCGCCCGTCGTGTGTTCCCCGTCACACGGCGGGCGCTCTGCCGTCAAGCGCCGGACGCCGGTCAGGCCGCGTCACCCCCAGGCACCGGTCACGGCCGTGTCCCGGGGCCGGGACGTCGGTCGGGCCGTGCCGGCTCACGCCGGGGCGCCGGTCACGGTCGCGTCGGCCAGGTCCGCCAGTTCTGCCAGGACCGGCTCGGCGTGGGACCCCGCTGCCCCTGGTAGCGCGACCCGTAGACGGCCGACCCGTACGGGTGCTGCGCCGGCGACGAGAGCCGGAAGATGCACAGCTGGCCGATCTTCATCCCGGGCCACAGGCGGATGGGGAGGGTCGAGACGTTGGACAGCTCCAGGGTCACGTGCCCGGAGAAGCCCGGGTCGATGAACCCGGCGGTGGAGTGCGTCAGCAACCCGAGCCGGCCCAGCGAGCTCTTGCCCTCGATCCGGGCGGCGATGCGGTCGCTGAGCGTGATGACCTCCAGCGTGGAGGCGAGGACGAACTCCCCGGGGTGCAGCACGAAGGGTTCCCCGTCGTCGACCTCGACGATCGACGTGAGGTCGTCCTGGCGGACGGACGGGTCGATGTGCGTGTAGAGGTGGTTGTTGAAGATCCCGAACAGCCGGTCCAGCCGGACGTCGATGCTCGACGGCTGGATGAGGCTGGCGTCGAACGGTTCCAGCTTCAGGCTGCCGGTCTCGAGCTCCCGGACGAGATCGCGGTCGGAGAGCAGCACGCCTGGCAGCCTACCGAAGCGGTTTGTCCGGTAGCGACTTCGAACACACGTACGATAAGCTGTGTCCGTGGTGTCCTGGCCGGAGTTCGCCGCCGCCGCCCCCGGGCTGGCGCGGCAGGTGCGTGCGCTGTTCGAGCAGTACGGGCAGGGTCTCGGCTACCTGGCCACGGTCCGGGCCGACGGCGGTCCCCGGGTGCACCCGGTGGCCCCAGTCATCACCGAGGACGGCATGTTCTGCTTCGTCATCCCGTCGCCCAAGCGGCGCGACCTTGAACGCGACGGCCGGTACGCGCTGCACGCCTTCCCGGCCGAGGACAGCGACGACGAGGCGTACCTCGCCGGGACGGCCGTGCCCGTCAGCGACCCGGCGACGGTGGACCGGCTCGCCCGCCGCTTCCGTGCCTCCCCGCGGCGGGACTGGCGGCTCTTCGAGCTGCGCATCGAGGTGGCGATGGTGGGGCGGGCAGGAGTCGCGTACGAGATCTGGCGGCTCCGGCCGACCGCTGAAGCCCACCCGGCCCGACGTGCACCGTGCGGCACGGCTCGGTAAAGTGGTTGCCGCGTGCGGGTGTAGTTCAATGGCAGAACATCAGCTTCCCAAGCTGACGATGCGGGTTCGATTCCCGTCACCCGCTCCGATCCGAAGCCCCGGTCAGGTCGCGAGTCCGGCCGGGGCCTTCGACTCTTCAAGATCAAGGATCATGCGGCGCGCCGTCGGCGTGCCGTGAACCGCCGACCTGTGCGGCACCGTGCGCGTCGCCTCGCCGATGGGGCGTTTCGGCCGTACTGGTCCGCGGTGGACCTGGATGAGCCCGTCGCACTCCGTACCGCGACCTCCCCACCCGTCCATGATCAGGGCGATGCGGCGGCCGCCGTTGGTGATCGATAACCTGTACCGGTTGCCCGGTGACCGCAGTGGACACACGAGGAGGAGCGGTGATGCGACCGTTGGCCCGGGCGGGAGCGGCGCTGTTGGTCGCCGCCGCCGCACTGGCCGGCTGCCGGTCCGAGGAACCGGCGGACTTGGTACAGCCAGCCGTGGCCGAGCCGGACCTGGTCGAGGTCGGTTTCGCCCCGCAGCAGGAGGTGTTCGCCGACCAGGGCCTGGAGCTGTCGCCGCTGCCCGCGGACGCCGGGCTGACGGGTCCCCACCACGCGGTGACGCTGGTCGGGGTCGTCACGACCCCGGAACTGACCCGGGAGCAGCTCCGCGCCCTCGGCATGTGGGGCGTGCACCTCGACCCGGACACGCCGCTGCAGGCCGGACCGGAGCGGGAGTTCCTCCTGGTGTACTTCGGCGAGCCGGAGTCGGGCGGCGTGCCCCCCTCCGACGTGCCGACGGCCGAGGTGCACGTCGCAGGCCAGGCGCGGCCCCTGCCCGCCGTCCCCAGGCCGGACGAGGTGCTGCTGCTCAACGTGCCGGTCGGCGAGGACGCGACCCTGGTGGTGACGGACGCCGGCGAGCAGACCTCGATCAGCCTGCGGACCGGCCAGTGGTCCCGCGAGTCGATCGGCGACCCGGCCGGCAGCCAGCATCCGGCGGACCGGCTGGTCGGGGACCGCGTCGGGCTCTGGGACTACATCCGGGTGCCGGGGCTCACCCCCGAGGACTCGGCCGAGGTGCTGACCGCGCACGTGGAGGCGCTCGCCCACTCGTACCTCGACGACCGCGGCGCCCCGGCCGAGGGCCACATGTGGCTGCAGGTGGAGTTCGAGCTCTGGGCCAACGTGTGCGACTGGTGCGTGGCCGGGAACGCCACCATCTCCCTCGACCTGGCCAGAAGCCTCAGCATCCGTACGTCCGACGGCGAGGAGCTGTCGATCCCGGCCGACGCCCCGCTCGAGCTCGCCATCGATCTCCCCGCCACCAAGATGTGGGAGTGGCGCGGGTTCTACGAGGTGCCGGACACGGTGCGCGTGCTCGAGGTGTGGTACGAGACCCATGCCACCTTCACCCTCCCGGACGGTGGGACGTTGAGCTACGAGCGGGTCGGCGGCGACACCATGGGCACGCTCGAGCTCAGGGAGGAGTGACCGCGGCGGTCGGGGAGCCTGGCCTGCGCCCTCGGAGGGCGAGGCGGCCGGGTCCGGTCCGGACGGCCGTCCGATCGCCGTCACCGATCCGCCGGCCGGGTCCGCCGCGGTCGTCCGGCTGACCTCCGCCGCCGACCGGCGGATCGGATCCGCCGTGCGGCCGATCTCCTCCTGCCCACACGGCCAGCTTTCCCCTCGGTCCGGACACCGGGCGGTCTCAGTGGCCCGCCGATCGGGCATGCTGATGGCCGGACCCATGAAACTCCCGCTGTCCGAGGGCAGACGCCCCCTGAGCCCCGCCACCCGTGCCGGCCTCGGCGCGGCCCTGGTGCTGCTCGCCCTCGTGGCGGCGGTCGAGCTCGCCGACGGCGACGAGCCCAACTACATCGGCCTCATCGCGGCCGTCCCGCTGCTGGCCGCCGTGCTGGCCGGCTGGCGCATGGTGCTCGCGGTCGGAGGGCTCGCGACGCTGGTGGCGGTGGGCTTCGCGTTCGGGGCCGCGATGCCGTCGCTGCAGACCGGGGTGAACGTGGCCGGCGTCGCGCTCTCGACGGCGATCGCCACCGTGGTGTCCATGATCCGGCAGCGGCAGGCGGAACGAATCGCCGAGCTGTCGAAGCTCGCCACGGTCGCGCAGCAGGCCGTGCTGCGCCCGCTCGCCCACGAGCTGGGCAGCCTCTCGGTGGCCGGGAGGTACGTGTCGGCCACCGCGGCCGCCGACATCGGCGGCGGCCTCTACGAGGCGCTGGAGACGCCCGACGGGGGGC
>VSBZ01000068.1:0-18895 GCA_047459215.1 Micromonosporaceae bacterium
CGGACGGTCACCCCGGCGGAGCCGTTCTCCCGCGACGGCGCCGCCTGACGACGCCGCCCGGCGTCGCCGGCCGGTGTCACCCCCCGGCGACGGCGGCCGACGACGCCACCGCGGCCCCTGCGGGGGCTACCCTTTCAGGGTGACCTTGCGCCTGTACGACACCGCGACCCGACAGGTACGGGAGTTCACCCCGCTGCGCCCCGGCCGGGTGGGGATCTACCTGTGCGGGCTGACCGTGCAGTCCGGCCCCCACCTGGGCCACCTGCGAGGTCTGGCGGTGGCGTGCGACATCCTGCACCGGTGGCTGCGCCACTCTGGCTACGAGGTCACCCTGATCCGCAACGTCACCGACATCGACGACAAGGTCCTGGCCAAGGCGACCGAGCAGGGCCGGCCGTTCTGGTCGATCGCGTACGCCAACGAGCGGGCGATGGCCGAGGCGTTCCGGGCGCTCAACGCCCTGCCTCCCACGTACGAGCCGCGCGCCACCGGGCACATGCTGGAGATGCAGCAGTTGATCACGACGCTCATCGAGCGCGGCCACGCGTACCCGGCGGTCGACGGTTCGGGAGACGTCTACTTCGACGTCGCCACCTTCCCCGAGTACGGCGCCCTGTCCGGGCGGCGCCTGGAGGACATGCAGCCGGCGGGGGACGCCGACCCGCGCGGCAAGCGCGACCCGCGTGACTTCGCGCTGTGGAAGGCCGCCAAGCCGCAGGAGCCGGCCGACGCCGCCTGGCCCAGCCCCTGGGGCCCGGGCCGACCCGGCTGGCACATCGAGTGCTCCGCCATGGCCCGTCGCTACCTCGGCGACGAGTTCGACATCCACGGCGGCGGACTCGACCTGGTCTTCCCCCACCACGAGAACGAGATCGCCCAGTCGCGCGGCGCGGGGCTCGGCTTCGCCCGGCACTGGGTCCACAACGGAATGCTCAACCTTGGCGAGTCCAAGATGAGCAAGTCCGACGGCAACGTGGTGGACCTGGCCAGCGTGACCGCGCTCGGCGTGCGCCCGGTGGAGCTGCGCTACTACCTCGCGTCCGCGCACTACCGGTCGGCCATCGACTACTCGGACGAGGCGGTGCGCGAGGCGGCGGTCGCCTACCGCCGGATCGAGAACTTCGTCCAGCGCGCCGCCGAGCGGGTCGGGTCGGGCACCCCGGCGGTACCGGCCGGGGAGTTCGTCGAGGCGATGGACGACGACCTCAACACCCCCCGGGCGTTGGCCGTCGTGCACGAGGCGGTGCGCCGGGGCAACACCGCGTACGCCGAGGGGGACGACGCGGCGCTGCGCTCGGCTCTGGCGGAGGTGCGGGGCATGCTCGACGTGCTGGGTCTGGACCCGCTCGACCCGGCCTTCGCGGCCGGCGGCGGCGACCAGCTGCGCCCGGTCGTCGACACGCTGGTCCGCATCGCCCTGGAGCAGCGGGAGGCGGCCCGTCAGCGCCGTGACTGGGCGACCGCCGACGCGGTCCGCGACCAGCTCAAGCAGGCCGGCATCGTGGTCGAGGACACCCCACAGGGCCCGAGGTGGACGGTGGGGAGCTGATGGCGGGCAACTCCCGGCGGCGCGGTCGGCGGACCACCCCCAAGGGCAAGCCGGCCGCGGGCTCGGGCGGGAAGCGCCGCGCCGGCCTCGCCGGCAAGGGCCGCACCCTGCCCGCGGAGGAGCGGCCCTGGCACAAGGCCTACTCCGGCACCGGGCCGGTGCCCAGGCGCACGGCCCGAAAGCAGGAGCGGGAGCGGCGCGCGGCGGAGGCCGAGGGTCGCGCGCCGAAGGCCGGTCGGCCGGGCGGCACGCGGACGTCCGGCGGCGCCCGGGTGACGCCGGGGCGACGCGCCGTGCCGCCGAAGGATGCGCCGGAGCTGCTGGTGGGGCGCAACCCGGTGGTGGAGGCGCTGCGCGCCCACGTGCCGGCGACCACGGTCCACCTGGCCCAGGGCATCGACGTCGACGACCGGATCCGGGAGATCGTCCGTACCGCGGGCGACCGGGGGATCCCGGTGCTGGAGGTGACCCGCAGCGAGCTCGACCGGATGACCGGAGGGGTGCTGCACCAGGGCGTGGGGCTACAGGTGCCGCCGTACGCCTACGAGCCGTTCGAGGACCTGCTGTCGGCCGCCGCGGAGCGGCCCGAGCCGCTGCTGGTGGCGCTGGACGGGGTGACCGACCCGCGCAACCTCGGAGCGGTGATCCGGTCGGCGGCCGCGTTCGGCGCCCACGGGCTCTTCCTGCCGGAGCGGCGGGCCGTCGGTGTCACCGCCACCGCCTGGCGCACCAGCGCGGGCGCGGCCGCCCGGTTGCCCGTCGCCCGGGTGGTGAACCTGACCCGGGCGTTGAAGCAGTGCCAGCAGGCCGGGTTCATGGTGGTCGGGCTGGACGCGGACGCCGAGGCGTCCGTCTACGACCTGGAGCTCGCGGTGGACCCGCTGGTGGTCGTGGTCGGGTCCGAGGGTCGTGGACTGTCCCGCCTCGTCAGCGAGACCTGCGACCTGACGGTGTCCATCCCGATGTCCTCGGACGTCGAGTCGCTCAACGCCAGCGTGGCGGCGGCGGTGGCGCTCGCCGAGATCGCCCGCCGCCGGGCCGCCGCCCGGGCGGCGGCCCGGCCGGCCGCGGCCTGACCGTCGGGGCCACCGGTGCGCGTGTACGTCGAGACCGGGGTCGGCGCCTACCGCGAGGGCGCCACGGTCGCGTGGACCTTCGACCTGCCGTACTGGGGCGTCGCCGGCCAGGGACCGGACGAGGCGGCGGCGCTCGCCGCCCTCGAGGTGGCGACCGGGCACCCGGCCAGCGAGTTCGAGGTGGTCGAGCGCGTGCACGGCGACGAGCAGGCGTTCGACCGCGACCGCCAGCCGGCCACCGAGCGGGAGCTGGCGGCGACCCTCTGCCTGCTCGAGGCCGCCCGCGAGGAGACGATCCGGCTGGTGTCCCGCGCCTCGGACGCCGAGCTCGACTGGGAGGACCCCGCCCGGCGCCTGCCCGCCTGGGCCCGCTGGCGCACCGCCCGCCAGCTCGCCTGGCACCTCGCCGACACCGAGAGCCGCTACTACCTGACCGGGCTGGGCGTGCCGCCCTCGCCGCGGCGGGACGACCTGGTCGCCGAGCTGCGGGCCTCGCACGTGCACGTCCGCGCCGTGCTGGAGACCCTGCCGCCGGACCGGGTCCACCACCGCGACGGGGAGGTCTGGACCACGGTCAAGCTGCTGCGCCGGCTGGCCTGGCACGAGCCCGGCGAGCTGGTGGTGCTGCGCCGCCTGCTCGCCCGGGCCCGGTGCGGGTTGTGGTCCGGCGGCTGACGCCGCCGGACCACAACCCGCCGCCACACGTCGCGACGAAGGCGCCCCGGCGTCCGGCCTCAGATCCGGTTGCCGGTGACCGCGTGGAAGGCGTGGTGCCCCTTGGTGGGCTTGAAGTAGACGGTGTCGCCCATCTGCGGCATGAGCTGCCGTTCGATGGTGGCGACGAACCGCTCCTGCTTCCCGTTGATGTCGGCGTAGCCGTACACGTTGGCGTGGGCGCCCAGGTCCTCGACGAGCTCCACCTTCACCGGCATGCCGCCGTCGGAGGGCCCGACCAGCTCGGTGGCCTCCGGCCGGAACCCGATCGTCACCTTGTCGCCGCCACCGTTCGCGCGCGCCGCCGCGACCTGCTCGCGGGTGAGCGGTATGACCATGTCGCCGAACACGCCACCCTCGTCGGTGAGCGGCACGGTCTTGATGTTCATGGCCGGCGAGCCGATGAAGCCGGCGACGAACACGTTGGCCGGCTTGTCGTACAACGCCCGTGGCGTGTCCACCTGCTGCAGGACCCCGTCGAGCAGGACCGCCACCCGGTGCCCCATGGTCATGGCCTCGACCTGGTCGTGGGTGACGTAGACGGTGGTCGTGCCGAGCCTGCTCTGGAGGGTGGCGATCTGCGACCGGGTCTGGACACGCAGCTTGGCGTCGAGGTTCGACAGCGGCTCGTCCATGAGGAAGACCTGGGGCTCACGGACGATCGCGCGTCCCATCGCCACCCGCTGGCGCTGGCCCCCGGAGAGCGCCTTGGGCTTGCGGTCGAGGAACTCCTCCAGCTCGAGCAGCTTCGCCGCCTCGAGCACCTTCTTCCTGATCTCGGCCTTCGGGACCTTACGCAGCTTGAGCGCGAACGCCATGTTCTCGAAGACCGTCATGTGGGGGTAGAGCGCGTAGTTCTGGAAGACCATCGCGATGTCCCGCGCCTTGGGGGGCAGGTGGGTGACGTCGCGGTCTCCGATGTAGATCGCGCCCTCGTCGACCTCCTCCAGCCCGGCGAGCATCCGCAGGCTGGTGGACTTGCCGCAGCCGGACGGGCCGACCAGCACCAGGAACTCGCCGTCCTGGATCTCGAGGTCGAGCTTGTCGACCGCGGGGGTCTTGCTGCCCGGATAGATCCGGGTAGCCTTGTCGAACTTCACCGTTGCCATCGGGGGCCATCCTTTCCACCGGCAGGAACGTGCCGGACGATCCGAGTAGAAGGAGACCGGTTGCGGCGGCGAACCCCCGCACCCGTGCCAGTAAAGCTAGACCGTGACGGCCCTCAGGCCAACCGCCGGCGGTACCCGTTTGTGGTGGCCACCCGTCCCTCGACGCGCCGATCTTGGACTCCTGGTGGCGAAATGTTCCTGTATGACGGAAATATCCACCACCGCACCACCAAGATCGGCGGGACGGTCGAACCGGCGCGGGAGCCGACGGCGGGACTCGAACCCGCAACCTGCCGCTTACAAGGCGGCTGCTCTGCCGGTTGAGCTACGTCGGCGCACTGGCGATCGTACCGGCTCCGACGAGCACGGCCTGCTCGTCCGGCCGGTGCACCAGCTCCTTGTTGAGGAACGACTCCACCGCGGCCGCGAGTCCCACGTCCCGCCCGGCGCGCTCCGACAGCCGCCACCGGTGGGTCATGACCTCCACGAACAGCTCCGCCGGCTCGAGCTTCCCGCGCAGGTGGGGCGGGACCGCCCGGACCACCGGCTCGAAGACCTCGGTCAGCCACCGGTGGGCCGACTGCACCTCGTCGCACTCCCGGCACTCGGCCCGGTAGGTGTCCAGGTCGTTGAGCAGCCGCCGGGCCTGGTTCTCCTCGGCCACCAGGCCGGTCAGCCGCAGCAGCCGCCGGGCGTGGTGACCCGGCTCCACCACCTTGGGGCGGATCACGTACGAGCCGCCGTCCGCGGTCGACATGGTGACCTCCGCCACGTCGAACCCGAGCTCGTTGAGCCGGCGGATGCGACCCTCCAGGTGGTGCCGGTCGTCGCGCGCGACCACCTGCTCGTAGGTCAGCTCGTGCCACAGCCGGCGGTAGCGCTCCACCACCTCGTCGGCGACCCGCTCCGGGTCCAGCGAGGGGTGCAGCCACCCGGCGGCCTGCAGGTCCAGCGCCTCCCCGAAGATGTTGACCCGGGCGATCTCCAGGTCCTCCTCCCGCTGTCCGTCCGACAGCGACGGATGGTGGGCGGAGGTCTCGGCGTCCACCAGGTAGGCGGCGAAGGCCCCGGCGTCCCGGCGGAACAGCACGTTCGACAGCGAGCAGTCACCCCAGAAGAAGCCGGCCAGGTGCGCCCGCACCAGCAGCACGGCCAGCGCGTCCAGCAGCCGGTCGAGGGTGTCCGGCGGCAGGGTCTGCGAGAACAGGGCCCGGTACGGCAGGGAGAACTGCAGGTGGCGCGTGACCAGCACCGGATCGAGCGGGGCGCCGTGCTCGTCGGTCCGGTCGGCGACGATCGCCGCGGCGCGCACGGCCGGGAAGTCCAGCCGCTCCAAAGTGCGCAGCAGGGCGTACTCCCGCTCGGCGGCGCGCTGGCCGGTCTCCTTCAGCGCGTACACGGTCCCGTGCAGGCGGACGAACCGCACCACGTGGCGCGACAGGCCGCGGGGCAGTGCCACCAGGTGGTCGGGACCCCACTGCTCCAGCGGCGTCGACCACGGAAGGTCGAGCAGTGCCGGGTCAATGAGGGCGGAGGTGACACGCACGTGACCAGTGTGGCGCGCGGGACCGGGGTTCCCGGCCGGTTGTGGTGAGCGTGACACCCCGGCGCGGCACCGGCCCGCGGGATAGGGTGCCAGCGTGCGTCGGGACCTGGTGGTGATCGCCGTGGCGCTCGCGGCGTTCGCCGCGCTCACCGCCGCGCTCGCCGCCGGCGGCCCGTTGATCGAGCTGGATCTCGCCGTCCGCGCCTGGTCGGAGGCGCACCGGCCCCCGGCCGCCGACCGCATCGCCCGGGTGGCGAACCGGCTCGGCCAGGGCGGGGCGCTGCTCGGCCTCTCCGTGCTCGCCGCGGCCGTCGCCGCAAGGCGCGGGCGTACCCTCCGCCCGCTGCTCTACGTGGCCACCGCCGCCCTGCTGCTGGTGCCCACCGTGCTGGCGATCAAGGCGGTCACCGAACGCGGCGCACCCAGCTCGCCGCTGCCTCCGGAACGGACGGTCGCGCTGCTGGGGCCGCTGCCCGCCGGCGAGTACGACGCCGGCTTCCCGTCCGGTCACGTGGTGAACACGGTCGTCTGGTACGGGGTCCTGCTCACCCTTGCCACGGTGCTGCTGCGCGGGTACGGCAGGGGAGCCCCGCCGCCCGCTCTGCGGTGGACCGTCCGGGTGGCGCCCGTGGTCATCGTGCTGTTCACGAGCACGTACCTGTCCTTCCACTGGCTGTCCGACGGCCTGGCCGGCCTGGCGCTCGGGATCGCGATCGACCGCACGCTCCACCTGCCACGGTGGCGGCTGTGACCGACCTGGCGCGCCGTCTGGGCGTACGCCAGGCGGTGGTGATCGGGCTGGGGTCGATGCTCGGCGCCGGCGTCTTCGTCGTGTGGGCGCCCGCCGCCGACGAGGCGGGCTCCGGCCCGGCGCTGCTGGCGGCCCTGGGCGTGGCGGCGCTGGTGGCGTTCTGCAACGCCACCAGCTCGGCCCGGCTCGCCGCCCGGTACCCGCGCTCCGGCGGCACCTACGTGTACGGCCGGGAGCGCCTCGGCGGCCTGGCCGGGTTCGTGGCGGGCTGGGGTTTCGTGGTCGGCAAGACCGCCTCCTGCGCGGCGATGGCGCTGACCATCGGCGCGTACCTGTGGCCCGACGGGGCGCGGGTCGTGGCGGTGGCCGCGGTGGTGGCGTGGACGGCGGTGAACCTGCGCGGCGTGGAGAAGACCGCCCGCGCCACCGGGTGGCTGGTCGCGGTGACCCTGTCGGTGCTGGCGGCCGTGGTCGTGGCCGGGGCCGTGGCCGGGGACGCGCAGGCCGGGCGGGTCGCGGCGGGCGGTGGCGCGGGCGCGTACGGCGTGCTCACCGCCGCCGGCCTGATCTTCTTCGCCTTCGCCGGGTACGCGCGGATCGCCACCCTGGGGGAGGAGGTCCGCGACCCGCGGCGGACCATCCCCCGCGCGGTCCCGCTGGCGCTGGGCGCCGTCCTGGCCGTGTACGTGGCCGTGGCGGTGGTGGCGCTGGCCGTGCTGGGACCGCGGGGCCTGGCCCGCAGCACCGCGCCGCTGGCCGCGGTGGCCGACGCCACCGGCCTGCCCGGCCTGTCCCCGGTGGTCCGGGTCGGCGCCGCGGTGGCGGTGACCGGCGTCCTGCTGGCGCTGCTGGCCGGCGTGGCCCGCACCGTGCTGGCGATGGCCCGGGAGCGGGACCTGCCGGCGGTACTCGACGCGGTGCACCCGCGCGTGCGGGTCCCGCACCGGGCGCAGCTGGCGGTGGGCGCGGTGGTGGCGGCCGTGGCGGCCACCGGGGACATCCGGCACGCGATCGGGTTCTCCAGCGTCACCGTGCTGGTCTACTACGCGATCACGAACGCCTGCGCGCTCACCCTGGGCCGGGAGCCGGGCCGGCGGCTGCCCGTGCAGGCGGTGGCGGCGACGGGGCTGGTCGGGTGCGTCGTGCTGTCGGCCACCCTGCCGCTGGCCAGCGTGCTGGCGGGCGTCGGCGTGCTGGCGGTGGGCGTGGCCTGGTACGGCGCCCGGCGCTGGCGCGCCGGCCGCGGCTGACCCCGGATCCGCCGGTCAAGGGCCGACCCGGGGGCCGGCTGACGGGGCGGCCCGGGTGCCGGTGCCTACGGGGCGACCCAGGTGCCGGCGCGCATGACCCGGCGCACCCGGAGGTCGGGGTCGAGCTCCACCAGGTCGGCGCGCCACCCGGGCGCGAGGGCGCCCACGGTTCCGGCCAGGCCGAGCAGGCCCGCGGGGGTGGTGGCGGCCATCGCGACCGCGTCGACCAGGGGGACACCGGCGCGGACCGCCTGGCGCAGCGCGGCGTCCATGGTGAGCGTGCTGCCGGCCAGCGCACCGGGGGTGCCGTCGCCGGTGACCAGCCGCGCCACGCCACCCTCCACCCGTACCGGGGAGCCGCCGAGCTCGTACCGGCCGTCGGGCATCCCGGCGGCCGCGGTCGCGTCGGTCACCAGCGCCGCACCGGTCGGCCCGGCGGCGCGGGCGGCCAGGGCGAGCACCGCGTCGTGCAGGTGCACCCCGTCGGCGACCAGCTCGCAGACCACGCCGGGCCGGCCGAGCAGCGCGGGCACCGGGCCGGGGTCCCGGTGGTGGAGCGGCCGCATGGCGTTGAACAGGTGGGTGGCCACGCGCGCGCCGGTGTCGACCGCCTCGCGGGTCTGCGCGTACGTGGCGTCGGTGTGCCCGACGGCCACGACCACTCCGCGCTCAACCAGCCACGCCACCGCGGCCATCGCGTCGGGCAGCTCGGGAGCCAGGGTGACCATCCGCACCGCCCCGGCGCCGGCCTCCAGCAGCTCGTCCAGCTCCCGGATGGACGGAGGGCGCAGGTGGGCGGCGTGGTGGGCGCCCCGCCGCGCCGGGGACAGGTACGGGCCCTCGAGGTGGACACCGGCCAGCACGCCCTCGGCGACCAGCGCCGCCAGGCGGGCGGTGGCGGCGCGCAGCCGTCCGGGTGGCGCGGACACCAGGCTCGCCAGCAGCGTGGTGGTGCCGTGTCGCAGGTGGAAGGCGGCCGCCGCGCGCACCGCGTCCGGGTCGCCGTCGGTGACCGTGTGTCCACCACCGCCGTGGTTGTGGAGGTCCACGAACCCGGGGACGATGACGGAGTCCGAGCCGGTCGCGGCCGGCTCGATCCCGGCGATCCGGTCCCCCTCCACGCGTACCCGGCCGTCGACGATGCCGCCGGGCGTGACGATCCGGCCCTCGACGACGACCCGCCCTCCCGCGGCGGCCGTCACCGCGACCCCGCCCCGGTCGACGCGGGCCCGGTCGCCGGCTCCGCACGGGGAGCCGGGGTGGCCAGCGGGCCGGGCAGCGGCCGGGAGTGCACCACGGTGAGCCGGGACACCGCGCGGGTCAGCACCACGTACAGGCGGTGCAGGCCGCGGGGCTCGGCGGCCACGATCTCGGCCGGCTCCACCGCGACCACGTGGTCGTACTCCAGACCCTTGGCCAGGCTCGCGGGCACCACGCTCACCCGTACCGCCGGGTCCGGCTGTGCCGGGTCGGTGGTGGGGATCCCGGCGGCCGCCAGCACCGACCGCAGCCGGGCGGCCCGCTCGTCGACGGCGATCACTCCGACCGAACCCTCCCCGCCGAGGGCGGACCGCACCTCCGCCACCGTGCCCTGGTCGAGGTCGGACACCCGGCGGACGGCCAGGTCGCCGTCGCGGCGCAGCGAGCGCGGGGCCGGCACGTCCACGCCCAGCGCGGGCAGCAGCCGGTTCGCCAGGGTCAGCACCGCCTCCGGCACCCGGAAGCCGGTGGTCAGCGGCACCACCGCCGCCTGCGGCTTGCCCAGGTGCGCCAGCGTCTCCCGCCAGCGGGCGGCCGCCCACGGCGCGGTGCCCTGCGCCAGGTCCCCGAGGACGGTCAGCGACCCGTGCACGCTGCGGCGGGCCAGCGCCCGGGCCTGCATGGGCGACAGGTCCTGCGCCTCGTCGACCACGACGTGGCCGTAGCTCGGCAGCCGCTCCATGAGCCCGGCCGCCTCGTCGACCAGGACCGCGTCGGCCGCGCTCCAGGGGGCGGTGCGCACCGAGCGCGGCCGCACCGGCCACCGCAGCAGCCGCTGCTCCTCCGGCTCGAGCACGCCGTCGGCGGCCGCGGCCAGCTCCCGTGGGTCGGTCAGGAGCCGGAACACGAGCTCCTCCGGCGTCACGGCCGGCCAGGTGGCGTCGAGGAAGGCGGTGACCGGCCGGGACCGGGCCATCCGCCGCAACCAGGCGTCGCCCGGTGACCCGCCGCCCCGCAGCTCGACCTGTCGCTGCAGCAGCCCCACCACCCGGGTGCGCAGCCGTTCCCGCCCGGTCAGGTAGGGCACCTCGTCCCGGCGGACCTCCTCGGCGAGCCGGCGCAGCGCCTCGGTGCGGATGCGCAGCCGCTGGGCGCCGTCCCGGAGCTCGATCGGACCGGCCGGCTCCCGTACCCGCCGCCACAGCCCGCGGCGCAGCACCGTGGCCATGCGCGCGTCGTGCTTGAGCGCGGCCACCTCGGGCGGGTCCTCGGCGCGCACCGGAACCCGGTCCAGCAGCTCGTCGACTGTGGACTGCTGCACGTCCACCTCGCCCAGCGCGGGGAGGACCGCGGCGATGTAGCGCAGGAACGCCCGGTTGGGGCCGACCACCAGCACCCCGGACCGGCGCAGGCGGTCGCGGTGGGCGTACAGCAGGTACGCCGCCCGGTGCAGGCCGACCGCGGTCTTGCCGGTGCCGGGTGCCCCCTGGACGCAGAGGGAGGTGTCGAGGTCGGCCCGGACCAGGTCGTCCTGGTCGGGCTGGATGGTGGCGACGATGTCGCGCATCGGCCCCACCCGGGGCCGTTCGATCTCGTCGATGAGGATCCGGCTGGCCGTGCCCAGCTCCTCGCCCCGGTCGAGGCGCTCGTCCTCGAACGACGTGAGGACTCCACCGGCGAAGCCGAACCGCCGCCGCACCGCCACTCCCATGGGGTCGGCCACCCGGGCGCGGTAGAAGGCGCGCGACAGCGGGGCGCGCCAGTCGAGCACCATCGGGTCGCCGGCGTCGTCGGTGACGTGGCGCCGGCCGATGTGGTGGACCTCACCGGCGTGGTCCCCGGACCCGAACGTGAGCTTGCCGAAGAAGAGCGGGGTGTCCGGGTCGTCGGCGAGCTCGAGCACCCGCCGCCACAGGGCCGTGCCGAGGGTCTCGGCGCTGTAGGCGTCGCCGGCGACCTCCTCGCCGGACCGGTAGAGGGCGTGAGCCCGTTCGCGCATGCGGCGCAGGGCGGCGCGGGAGGCCTCCAGGTGCGCCCGTTCCCGGGCGAGCTCCGCAGCCGGGTCGGCCGGGTGTGCGGGGGCGGTCCGGTGCGCGGACGGGCTCGACGTCGGGGTCGTCATCCGTGGTCTCCGGTAGGTGGCCGAGCTGACCAGAGTAGTGGCGCCCCCACCGGGACGCACCCGAATTCCGGCCCGCGGTGGTGCGGCCGCGCGCTCGGTGGTACGGCCGACGCCCTCGGTGGTACGGCTGGCGCCGCGGTGGTGCGGCGGCGCGCTCAGGTGCGGCTGCTAGCGTGCGGGGCGTGAGCGTGGCGCGGCGGCCCCGCGTGGGCCACATCCGGTTCCTCAACTGCCTGCCGCTGTACTGGGGCCTGATGCGCTCGGGCGAGCTGATCCACGTCGACCTCCACCACGACTCGCCGGACCGCCTCGGCGCCGCCCTGGTCGCCGGCGAGCTGGACATCGGACCGGTCTCGCTGGTCGACTACCTCAACCACGCGTCCGATCTGGTGCTGCTGCCGGATCTCGCGGTGGGCAGCGACGGCCCCGTGCTGTCGGTGAACCTGATCTCGCGGGTGCCGCCGGCCGACCTCGGCGGCGCGGTGGTGGCGCTCACCCCGACCTCGCGTACCGGTGTGCTGCTGGCGCGCCTGTTGCTGGCCGACCGGTACGGGGTGCGGCCCCGCTACCTGCGGCCGGAGGTGCCGGACGGCGGCTCGGGCTCGTGGCGGGCGATGCTGGAGGGCGCCGCCGCGGCCGTGCTGATCGGTGACCCCGCGCTGCGGGCGCACCACGAGGCCGAGCGGCACGGGCTGGTCCGCATCGACCTCGGCCAGGCGTGGCGGGAGTGGACCGGCCTGCCGATGGTGTTCGCGGTGTGGGCCGCCCGCCGGGACTTCGCCGCCGCCCATCCCGGGGTGGTCAAGGACGTGCAGCAGGCGTTCCTGCGCTCCCGCGAGCTGTGCCTGGCCGAGCTGGACGAGGTGGCGCGGGCGGCCGCCCGGTGGGAGCCGTTCGACGCCGCCGCGCTCGCCACGTACTTCCGGCTGCTCGACTTCTCGCTCGGCCCCCGGCAGGTCGCCGGGCTGCGCGAGTTCGCCCGCCGGGCGACCGCGGCCGGGGCGGCGCCGCCGCTGCCGCCCGAGGGCCCCGAGTTCATCAGCGTGTGACGTCCGTCGGCGGTGACCCGGCCGGCCCCGGGGGGGAGGTCGCCGGTCCGGTCCTACCTCGCCTGGGCCGCGGGAAAGGTGAACAGCTGCTGCGCGACCCCGGCGCACCGCTCGGCACCGTAGTCGAGGCTGAGCGACGCCGGGTAGCGCATGAGGACCGCCAGCACCCAGTCCTCGTGGATGGCCAGGCAGGCCACGTGCCAGCTGTTGGTGGCACCGACCCGGGTCCAGCCGTTCTTGATGGCCACCTTTCGCACGGGGATCGACGGCGGCAGCCCGTCGATGATTCCCCAGCGGCCACCCTCGAAGCCCGCCTCCGGACGCTGGTCCTCCGGAGCGGTGGTGCCCTCGACGTGGCGCATCTCCTCGAGCACCCAGTCGGTCCACTCCGGGCCGGCGGCGGTGCCGTTGGCGATGCACTCGCCCATGCGTACCGCGTCGGCCGCGGTCAGCTCGGTACGCGACCACCAGCCCGGGAACACCGTGGTGTCCGTGAGGCCGCACATGTCGATCATCCGCCGCACCACCGCGTCGGCGCCGTTGGCCAGGTAGAGCGCCTCGGCGCTGAGGTTGTCGCTGTAGCGGATCGCACGCCGTGCGTGGTCGAGCTCCTCCTCGGTGGGCTCGCGCCCGGCCTCGGCGACCCGCCGCAGGTGGTCGGCGACGATCCAGGGCTTGATCATGGACTCGGTGGTGCTGGTCCGGTCGGACGAGGAGACCAGCCTGCCGGTGGTGCGGTCCAGCGCCGCCCAGGTGAGGAACCCGTCGATCTCGACCGACACCCGGGCGTCGAGGTTGAGCGTCGGTGGACCGGACGCGACCGGCGGCTCGGTCAGCGGCAGCGGTTGCGGCGCGTCGGCGGGGTCACCGGCGGGCTGGTGCCACCCGGCCTGCGGCACCAGCTGGTCGGCTCCACCGGTCCCGACCGACCCGCCGGACATGCTGACCACAATGGACATCAGCATGGCCGCCAGCAGGGTCAGTCGCAGCCGCACGGCGTGAACACTCCTGTCGGGCACGCAAAGGGGGTTCGGGGGGCGTGACCGGGTTCGGGGCACACCGGCACCGGTCTGGGCGAAGACTACGACCGGCTGCGTGGATCCGTCCAGCCCTGGGCGTTCGGCGCCGCCTGTCGCCACTAGTTGCGACAGATCGGACAAGCTCGATAGCAGGCAAATGTCCCGGGTGCGTGCCCCGGTCCCGTGGGACGTCCCTGGGTCGGACCCTCCGCCGTGCCGGCGCCACCCGGACCGGCCCGGACCGCGTCCGGCCTCCGGCGGGCCGTCGCCCCGTCCGGATTCTGTTACACCATGTTGCATTTTGTGGGGCACGTCTGTAACACTGTGGTGCGTGTACGGCAACGACTTCGGCGTGAGCCACGAGCCGCCCGGTAGCGACGGTCTGCTGCAGCAGGTGGAGGCGGCCGAGGCCGACCTGCGCCGGGCCGCGGACCGCACCCTGTCCGACTCCGAGGGCTCCTACTTCGAGCGCGTCATCGCCGCCGACCAGAAGATCGAGCCGCGTGACCAGATGCCCGAGGGGTACCGGAAGACGCTGATCCGCCAGATCGCCCAGCACGCCCACTCCGAGATCATCGGGATGCAGCCGGAGGGGAACTGGATCACGCGCGCCCCCTCCCTGAAGCGCAAGGCGATCCTGCTGGCGAAGGTCCAGGACGAGGCCGGGCACGGCCTGTACCTCTACTCCGCCGCGGAGACCCTCGGGGTGTCCCGCGAGGACCTGGTCGAGCGGCTGCTGTCCGGCAAGCAGAAGTACAGCTCGATCTTCAACTACCCGACCTTGACCTGGGCGGACGTGGGTGCGATCGGATGGCTGGTCGACGGCGCGGCGATCGTCAACCAGGTGGCGCTGTGCCGGTGCTCGTACGGGCCGTACGCCCGCGCCATGATCCGGATCTGCAAGGAGGAGTCGTTCCACCAGCGGCAGGGGTTCGAGATCCTCTGGGTGCTCTCCCACGGCACCCCGGCGCAGAAGCAGATGGCGCAGGACGCGGTGAACCGCTGGTGGTACCCCTCGCTGGCGATGTTCGGCCCGCCGGACGCCGAGTCCACGCACTCCGCCCAGTCGATGGCCTGGAAGATCAAGCGGTTCTCCAACGACGAGCTGCGGCAGAAGTTCGTCGACATGATCGTCCCGCAGGCGGAGGCGCTCGGGCTCACGCTGCCGGACCCGAACCTGCGGTGGAACGAGGAACGGGGCTCGTACGACTTCACCCCGCCCGACTACCAGGAGCTGATGCGGGTCATCTCGGGTGACGGGCCCTGCAACCGGCAGCGCATGGCGCACCGCCGCCGCGCCCACGAGGAGGGCGCCTGGGTCCGGGAGGCCGCCGCCGCGTACGCGGCCAAGCAGCGGCAGCGGCAGCTGGAGAGGGCAGCCGCATGACCGCGCCGCAGGAGACCCGCACCGCGCCCGGACGGGCGGACGCCGCCGCGACGGGCGACTGGCCGCTGTGGGAGGTGTTCGTCCGGCCGCGTCGAGGGCTGTCCCACGTCCACGTCGGAAGCCTGCACGCCCCTGACGCCCGCACCGCGCTGCACCACGCGCGGGACCTGTACACGCGCCGGCAGGAGGGGGTCTCCATCTGGGTGGTGCCCTCCGCGCAGATCACCGCCTCCAGTCCGGACGAGAAGGACGCGTTCTTCGACCCGGCCGCGGACAAGATCTACCGGCACCCGACCTTCTACCACGTACCGGAGGGGGTGCCGCACCTGTGACCGGGACGGCACCGGTGACCGCGAGCTTCGAGGAGGTCCTCGGGCTCGGCGACGACGCCCTCATCGCCGCGCAGCGGCTGTCGGAGTGGTGCTCGCGGGCGCCGGAGATGGAGGAGGACATCGCCCTGGCCAACATCGCCCTCGACCAGCTGGGCGCGGCCCGGCTGCTGCTCACCTACGCCGGGGAGCTGGAGGGCGCCGGCCGGGACGAGGACGCGCTGGCGTACCTGCGCGACGACCGCGAGTTCCGCAACGTGCTGCTGGTGGAGCTGCCCAACGGCGACTTCGCGGTGACCATGGCCAAGCTGCTGTTCCTGTCCGCGTGCCAGGTCCACCGGTACCGGGCGCTGGCCGAGGGCCCGGACGAGCGGCTGGCGGGCATCGCCGCCAAGGCGGTCAAGGAGTGCACCTACCACTTCGAGCACGCAGCACTGTGGACGGTCCGCCTGGGCGACGGGACCGAGGAGTCCCACGCACGCATGCAGCGGGCGGTCGACGAGATCTGGCCGTACACCCACGAGCTGTGCGAGCCGGTGGTGGATCCGGACCCGCGGCCACCGTTCGGGCTCGCCGCGCCCACCGGAGCCGCGCGCTCCGACGCCGGCGCCGCGGGCTCCGCCGACGGTGCGGCGCGGCCGGCCGGAGCCGATGCCGAGCTGCGGGCCAAGTGGCTGGCCACGGTCGAGCCCGTGCTGGCGGAGGCCACGCTGACGGTCCCGCAGGACGGCGCCTACATCCCCCGGGGTGGGCGCCAGGGCCTGCACACCGAGCACCTGTCCTACCTGCTGGCCGAGATGCAGGTGCTCCACCGTGCCCACCCGGGAGCCCGCTGGTGACCCCGTACGAGGTGGCGGCCGCGGTGGTGGACCCGGAGCTGCGGGTGGTCACCATCGGGGAGCTGGGCATCCTGCGGTCGGTGGAGGTGAAGGACGACACCGCCGTCGCCACCATCACGCCGACCTACTCCGGTTGCCCGGCGATGGACCTCATCCGTAACGAGATCACCGCCGCGCTGCGCCGGGCCGGATGGCAGCGGGTCGAGGTGGTCACCCAGCTGTCCCCGCCGTGGACCACCGACTGGATCACCGAGTCCGGTCGCGCCAAGCTCGCCGCCGCCGGGATCGCCCCGCCCGGCCCGGCCCCCACCGTGGCGCTCGGAATGCCCCGGCGCGAGCCGCCCGCTCCGGCGTGCCCGCACTGCGGTGCGGCGGACACCGTCGAGGTGAGCCGGTTCGGTGCCACCCCGTGCATGTCGCTGTGGCGGTGTGACCGCTGCCGTGAGCCGTTCGAGCACGTGAAGGCGTTCTGATGGTGACCGACACAGGAACCGCGCCGGCGGTGACGATCACCCGGCCGACCCGCCGCCGCCCCGTCTTCCACCGGCTGCCGGTCGTCGCCCTCGACCGGCTGACCGAGGACTCGCTGGCCATCACCTTCGGTGTCCCCGACGAGCTGCGGGACACGTTCGCCTTCCAGGCCGGCCAGCACGTGACCGTGCGCCGGGTGGGCGGTCCGCCGGAGGCGCGCCGCTCGTACTCGATCTGCTCCACGCCGATGGAGCTGGCCGACCGGGGCCGGCTGCGGATCGGCGTCAAGCAGCTGCCCGGCGGCGAGTTCTCCGGGTACGCCGCCACCGAGCTCGCGGTCGGTGACGAGGTGGAGGTGATGCCGCCGCTGGGCCGGTTCACCACCGCCCTCGACCCCGGCCGGGCCCGCAGGTACGTGGGCATCGTCGCCGGTTCCGGCATCACGCCGGTGCTGTCGCTGATGGCCACGGCGTTGGCGGTCGAGCCGGCCAGCCGGTTCACCCTCCTGTACGGCAACCGGTACACCCGGTCGGTGATGTTCGCCGAGGAGCTGGCGGACCTGAAGGACCGCTGGCCCGACCGCCTGCAGGTGGTGCACGTGCTGTCCCGGGAACCGGGCGACGCGGAGCTGCTGTCCGGCCGCATCGACGCGCAGCGGCTGCCCCGGCTGCTGGACGCGTTCCTGCCCGGTGGCGCGGACGAGTGGTTCCTGTGCGGCCCGTACCGGATGGTGCTGGACGCCAAGGCGGTCCTGGCCGCCCGCGGCGTGCCCGAGCGGGCCATACGCACCGAGCTGTTCCACGTCACCGACGAGCCGCCACCGCCCCGCCGCGCCGACGACGAGGCCGCCGAGGCGGGCACTCGCCTGACCGTGCTGCTGGACGGCCGGGCGTCCGAGGTGGTCATGCGTCCCGGCGAGCGCGTGCTCGACGCGGCGCTGCGGGTACGCGGCGAGCTTCCCTACTCCTGCCGGGGCGGCGTCTGCGCCACCTGCCGGGCGCGGGTCGTCGACGGCGAGGTGACCATGGCCCGCAACTGGGCGCTGGAGCCGGAGGAGGTGGCCGCCGGGTACGTGCTCACGTGCCAGTCCACTCCGGTCACCGATCGCCTCACCGTGGACTACGACGTCTGAGTCGACCCACGGGGGACGATCTCGTCCAGGGCGGCGAGGTCCTCCGCGGACGGCACCCACGCACCGGCGGCGACGTTGGCACGCACCTGCTCGGGCGTGGTGGCGCCGGCGATGACCGACGCGACCGCGGGCTGGGCCGCCAGCCCGCCGATGGCCACGTCCAGCAGGGTCCGGCCACGCTCGGCCGCGTACCGTTCCAGCGCCTCGATGGTGTCCCACGGCGCCCGCCGCAGCCGATCGGCGAACCGGTCGGCCGCCAGGCGGGTGCCGGGCGGAGGCGGGGTGTCGCGCCGGTACTTGCCGGTGAGCAGGCCGCTGGCGAGCGGGAAGTACGGCAGGATCCCCAGCCCGAACCGCTGGCAGGCGGGCACCAGCTCCCGCTCGACCTCCCGGTGCAGCAGGTGGTAGTGGTTCTGGGCGGACACGAACGGGGTGAGGCCGCGGGTGCGGGCGATCCAGGCGGCGTCCGCGACCTGCCAGGCGGCGAAGTTGGAGTGTCCGAGGTAGCGCACCTTGCCGGCGCGGACGAGGTCGTCCAGCGCGGCCATCGTCTCCTCGAGCGGCGTACCCGGGTCCGGGTTGTGCATCTGGTACAGGTCGATCCAGTCCGTGCCGAGCCGGCGCAGCGACGCCTCCACCGCCCGCACGATGTAGCGCCGGGCGCCGCGTGCGCCCCAGTCGGCCCCGTTGGCGCCGCCCATGTCGTTGCCGAACTTGGTGGCTATCACCACGTCGTCCCGGCGGCCCTTGAGTGCCGCGCCCAGGTACTCCTCGGACAGTCCCCCACCGTAGGTGTCGGCGGTGTCGAACAGGGTGACGCCCAGGTCCAGTGCCGCGGCCACCACCTCCCGGGTGGCGTCGGCGTCGATCCTGCGTCCGAAGTTGTTGCAGCCGAGCCCGACCACGGACACCCTCAGGCCGGAGTCACCCAGTCGGCGGTACCGCATGTCTGTCATGCCACCGACCCTATGTCCCGCCGCGGCCGCGCCCCGCCGCAGGTACGGAGTCGCGTGTCGATGCGCGGGACGTCCCACGTCGATGCGGCGGTCCGTGTCCCACCGCGGGGGCAGGATCGGACGGGTGGAGTGGGGTGTCCTGGCGACCCCGATCGGACCGGTGTCGGTCGGCGTCGGGCAGGGGCGCGTGCGCAGGGTCGGCTTCGGGTCGGTCACGCCCACGCCCCGTCCCACCGACCCGGTGCTGGCCGAGGCGCTCGCGCAGCTGCGGGCCTACTTCGCCGGCACCCGCACGTCGTTCGACCTGCCGTTGGCGGACCCGCCGGGCAGCGCGTTCGAGCGGGCCGTGTGGGCCGAGCTCGCCCGCATCCCGTACGGGCGGACGGTGACGTACGG
>VSBZ01000225.1:0-3106 GCA_047459215.1 Micromonosporaceae bacterium
GGGCCCGGAACGCGCGGGCGCCGGGCCCTGGACGGGCGGGCGCCCGCCCTTTCTGGTGTATTGGAACTACTGCCCCTAATGTACCGATAGTCTCAAGTATCCACCGAAGCGGATGGGCATAGGGGACGAGGCGCGGCGAACGCGTCCCCGCCCCGGACGCAACTGATGACTGTGGCCCGCTTGCGCCGCACTGGGAGTGGTCCCCGGGTCCCACCTGCACCGGTCACGATGGGCGGTGCGGACGGGGTCACGATGGGCGGTGCGGACGGGCGGTGCGGCCGGCGCGGGTCCCCGGCCCCGATCGTGAGGCCCCCCCATGGCTCCCACCCCAGTGGTAACGTATGGTACCCCATGTTTTCTGAGGTGGTCAGCTTCCACTTTAGGTCATTTGGCCCATGGCTAAGTGCGGGGCCGACCACGATACTGCAACGCAGTTGATGTGCCGGGTCGCACGGGGTGCTGGCGCGTCACACGGCGAACGCATCACAAAAGGGAGGGCACGATATGCCAAGAAGCGTGGCAAGGATGGCGGTACGCACCGCGCTCGCGGCGCTGGCGGCTGCCGGCCTGGTGGCGGTGGGTAACATCACGCCCGCCACCGCGCAGATCACCAGTTTCTGCTCGGGGATCGCGGGCCCCGTGACGGTCCCCGGCGACCTCATCGTCCGCGCGAACGACTTCTGCGTGCTGGAGGGCACCGTCGTCAACGGCAACACGACCGTGCGCGCCGGCGCCAGCCTCATCACCACCGAGGCGACGTTCCACGGCCGGGTCACCGCCCAGTCGGACGCCTATGTCGAGCTCACCGCGTCCACCGTCAACGACCGGGTCGTCCTGCGGGACGCGTTCGGTCTCCTCGCGGTGGACAGCACCCTGAACGAGAACGTCGCCGTCAACGTCGTCGACCCGGCGGCCCCGCCCGGAGCCGTGCTGCTGATCAACACCACCGTCCAGGGCAACGTGAACGCGAGCGTGGGTGCCGTCTGGATCGGAGACTCCCGGATCAACGGTCGGGTGACCGGTAACGGCGTGGACTTCGTCGACCTGGTCAACACCGTGCTGGGGAGCAACCTGTCGGTCACCGGTGCCGCCGAGGGATCGGTGATCTGCGACTCGGAGATCTACGGCACGGCCGCCTACGTCGACAACTCCGGTCCGGTCCAGCTGGGTGGCGACTCGCTGATCGCCGGCTGCCTGGGCGCGAACTACTGGCACGGCAGCGTGAGCATCGACGGCACGTCCGGTGACGTGATCGTCACCGACAACATCATCCGCCTCGACCTCAGCGGTGACGGGAACGACCCGCAGCCGGTCGGCGTGGGCAACCGGGTGCGCGGGGAGACCAGCGGCCAGTTCGCCGACCTGGCCGCGCCCGCGAGCACGGCCAAGGCCCCGAGCCTGTCGCCCAACCGGTCCGCGCAGACCGCTGGCGACCGCGGCGCCACGCTGCAGAAGCGCCTCGAGCTGCGTGGCAAGGCCGCCCGCATCGTGGCGGACATGATGGGCAGCGCCGGCCTGTAACGGTGACGGGCGCCGGTCCGACCCGCAGGGGAGGACCGGAGCGGCTGAGTGCACGGCGTGGGGGTCCTGCCGGACGGCAGGACCCCCACGCACGTGAGGATCCCCAGAGGCCCGAGGATCCGAAGACACGTCCGCCCGCCGTGCCCCGGCTCCGGTCGGACCGGCCCCGGTCCGACGGTCCGGGCGCCGACCGCGCTCAGGTCCGTAGAGCGCCTCCCGCGGCACGCTCCACCGGCCCCGTCCCCTCCGACGACCCGCTCCCGGCGCGCCACCACGGCCACCCCACGCCGACCGGGGCGGGGAGCAGCACGACCGCGGCGACCGCGGTGAGGCCCTGCAGCTGCTCGATGAGGACCTCTGCAGCTCGATGAGGACCGTCGCCAGCGGCCGCAGCACCGGCACCGTCGTGGCCAGGCCGTGTCCCACGGACGGAAAGCTCACCACCAGCGCGGCGTACCAGGCGGTCACCAGCTTCAGCCGGCCGGCCCACCGGGTAGCGCACCCGCCCGGTGCCGAGCAGCGTCAGGACCGCCGCGATCCGTCGCGGCCACCCGTGGTCGTACGCCGCCACCGCGTCCCGTACGGCGAGGTCGGCCGCGAACGGCGCGCCGCCCCGGGCCGCCACGACCACCGTGAACGCGGCCGCGGTGGCGGCGGCGAGCCCGACCGCCACCGGCCGACCCACCCGGCGGGGGACGCGCAACCGGGTCGGGTGGGGCACGGCCGACAGGGTAGCCGTGTGCCGCCGGGTCGCCCGCCCTCGACGAGACGCCGTGGCGTCGAGGGCGGCCCAGCCGTACGCGACCAGCGTGAGCAGGCCGGCGGTGAGCAGGCCGCGACGCGCACCCCGTACCGGCGGCGCCAGCCGCCCGGACACAGGTGCGTACGAGCGGTGCACATGGCGGCGTGTCCCGTCACCGTGGGCCCCGACTCCCGGTGGTCGGGGAGGATGGACCGGTGGGGGAGATACCCGAGCAGGTGGCCCGGGAGCTGTACGTGGTGCCACCGCGGCGGTTCGTCGAACGGCGGGACGCGGCCGCGGCCCGGGCCCGCGCCGCCGGCGACCCGCAGCTCGCCCGGGCCATCGCCCGGCTGCGGCGCCCGACCGTGGCCGCCTGGCTGGTCAACCTGCTCGCCCACCACCGGCCCGACCTGGTGTCGGAGCTGTCGGACCTGGCCGAGGCGTTGCAGGACGCCCAGCGGAAGCTGCACGGTGGCACCCTGCGCGACCTGACCGCCCAGCGGCGCAAGGTGGTGTCGGCGCTGGTGCGCACCGCGGAGAGCCTGGCCCGGGAGGCCGACCCGGACGGCCGCGCCGCGCTGCCGCTGGCCGAGGTCGAGGCGACCCTCGGCGCCGCCCTGGCGGATCCGCAGGTCGCCGCCCAGGTCCGCGCCGGGCGGCTGGAGCGTCCGGTCAGCTACACCGGGTTCGGCGCTCCCGCCACCGCCGCGCGCGGCGGTGGCGGGAGCGCCGACCGGACCCGGGGCACCGCCACCGCCCCGGACCGCGGGCGCGCGGCCGGGCCGCAGCGGGCACGGGAGGAGGAGCTGAGACGCGCCCGCGAGGAGGAGCTGCGGCAGGGGG
>VSBZ01000069.1:0-18744 GCA_047459215.1 Micromonosporaceae bacterium
GCCGGACACCATCGCCGGGATCGCGATGTCACCGACCACCCAGCCGACCACGTAGGCGTTGACGATGATGAGCAGGCTGAACAGCACGCTGCCGCACACCGCCACGGCGAACAGCCGGGGCTCCTGCCGGATCCCGCGCCCGAGGACGCCCAGTCCCCGGACGATGATGTCCCGGCTCGTCCCCGTCGCCACACCCGCTCCCTCGCCTGCCGTCGCCCCCGTCCGCCCGGCCGTCGGTCGGCCGTCGGCACCGCCGCCGTCGGCCGGCGCGGTGAGGGCCAGCCGCGCCGGACCGTCGTGCCCCGTCGTCCGGCCGGTGGGTCGCCGGGTGTAGGCGTGTAAGTCTTCCCCGGCACCCATCATCCTTACCGGAACAACGGGCGCCCGGCATCTGAGATCCGCCTGTGTCCATGATCACACCGCCGGGACGAGGGACCGGGTCCCTGCCCCGCCGGCCCCCGCGCTCTCGGCCACGGTGACCCGCGGGTCCTGGCTGCGGTGACCAGCGAGTCTTGGCTACGGTGACCGGGCGAACTAGGCTCGGTGACAGCAGTTCGCCGTGACCGTCGTCACGACCGCGTACCCCCGGAGGCGTCATCCGATGGCACTCGAGATCCCGTACCGGTCGATCCCCGACATGCTGCTCAAGCGGGTCGCGGCCACGCCCGACCAGCGGGCGTTCGGCCATCCCGCCCCGGGTGACAGCGGCCAGGAGTGGCTGACCTGGAAGCAGGTGGGCGACCGGGCCAAGGCGATCGCCGCCGGGCTGCGCGGCCTCGGCATCGGCAACCAGGACCGGGTGGCCATCATCGCCAACACCCGCCTGGAGTGGGTCCTCGCCGACCTCGGCATCATGTGCGCGGGCGGCGCCGCGACGACGGTCTACCCCACCACCGACGTCGAGGACACCATCTTCATCGTGCGCGACTCGGAGTCCAAGGTGGTCATCGCCGAGGACGCCAGCCAGGTCGCCAAGCTCGCCGGGGCCGACCTGCCGCACGTCACGCACGTGGTCCTCATCGACGGCGAGGCGGACCCGTCCGCCACCCCGACCCAGCTCACCCTCGCCGACCTCGAGGCCGCCGGCGCCAAGGCGCTGGCGGAGGACCCGACGATGATCGACAAGGTGGCGGAGTCGGTGGAGCCCGACCACCTCGCCACGCTGATCTACACCTCCGGGACCACCGGCCGGCCCAAGGGCGTGGAGCTGCTCCACCGCGGCTGGTGCTGGGAGGGCGTGGCGCAGGGCCAGCTCGGGGTGCTGCGCCCGGACGACATGCACTTCCTGTGGCTGCCGCTGTCCCACTCGTTCGGCAAGACGCTGATCTGCGGCATCATCCACGTCGGCGTCCCGACGTACGTGGACGGGCGGGTGGACAAGATCGTCGACAACCTCGCGGCGATCCGGCCGACGCTGATGTGCGGTGCGCCCCGGATCTTCGAGAAGGTCTACAACCGGGTGGTCACCACCGCGACCAGCGAGGGCGGCCTCAAAGCGAAGATCTTCCACTGGGCGGTCCGGGTCGGCCGGGAGGTCGTCCGGCTCGAACAGGCGGGCCAGCCGGTGCCGGCGTGGCTGCGGGCGCGGTACGCGGTGGCGACCAAGCTGGTGTTCAGCAAGCTGCACGCGCGGCTGGGCGGCCGGATCCGGGCGCTGGTCTCGGGCGCGGCGCCGCTGTCGAGGGACATCGCCGAGTTCTTCGCCGCCGCCGGGCTGCCCATCCTGGAGGGGTACGGCCTGACGGAGACCAGTGCGGGCAACTTCGTCAACCGGGAGGGCAAGCTCAAGATCGGCACCGTCGGCCAGCCCCTGGGCGACCTGGAGGTCCGCATCGCCGAGGACGGCGAGATCCTGTTGCGCGGTGCCCCGGTCATGCGCGGGTACCACAACCTGCCGGAGGAGACCGCCGCGGCGTTCACCGAGGACGGGTTCTTCCGCACCGGCGACATCGGCCACCTCGACGCCGACGGCTACCTGACCATCACCGACCGCAAGAAGGACCTGGTCAAGACGTCGGGCGGCAAGTACATCGCGCCCAGCCAGATCGAGGGCATGTTCAAGGCGCTCTGCCCGTACACCTCGCAGGCGGTGGTGGTGGCCCACGGACGCAACTTCTGCTCGCTGCTGGTCACGCTCGACCCCGAGGCGATCCAGGCCTGGGCGGCCGACACTCCGCTGGCCGGGAAGTCGTACGAGGAGATCGTGACCTCCCCGCAGGCCAGGGAGATGGTGGCCGGGTACGTCGAGCAGCTCAACTCCAAGCTCAACCGCTGGGAGACGATCAAGAAGTTCGCGATCCTCCCGCGGGACCTGACCATCGAGGACGGGGAGATCACGCCGTCGATGAAGGTCAAGCGGGCCGGCGTGGAGCGCAACTTCGCCCACATCATCGAGGAGCTGTACGAGGGCACCGTGGCCCGGACCTGAGGCGGGCTGACGGCACCCGTCCGCGGGCCGCCCGCCGCCACGGCGGCGGGCGGCCCGCGGTGTCACCGCACCGGGTACCCGGCCGCGCGCAGCGCCGCCTTCACCTGCGCCACGCTGATCTCGCCGAAGTGGAAGACGCTGGCGGCGAGCACCGCGTCGGCGCCGGCGGCGACCGCGGGCGGGAAGTCCTCGACCCGGCCCGCGCCGCCGGAGGCGATGACGGGGATGTCCACCGCCTCGCGTACCGCCGCGATCAGCTCCAGGTCGAACCCGCCGCGGGTGCCGTCGGCGTCCATGGAGTTGAGCAGGATCTCCCCCGCCCCCAGCTCCGCGACCCGGTGCGCCCACTCGATCGCGTCCAGCCCGGTCGACCGGCGGCCGCCGTGCGTGGTGACCTCGAAACCGTGCGGCCCGCGGCGCACGTCCAGCGACAGGACCAGCACCTGCCGGCCGAACCGGTCGGCGATCTCGCTGATGAGCGACGGCCGCTCCACCGCCGCGGTGTTCACCCCCACCTTGTCCGCACCGGCGCGCAGCAGCGCGTCCACGTCCGCGACGGTCCGCACGCCGCCGCCGACGGTCAGCGGGATGAACACGGACTCGGCGGTACGCCGGACCACGTCGAGCATGGTCGCGCGTCCGTCGGCGGAGGCGGTCACGTCCAGGAACGTCAGCTCGTCGGCTCCGGCGGCGTCGTAGGCGGCGGCCAGCTCCACCGGGTCGCCGGCGTCGCGCAGGTTCTGGAAGCGGACGCCCTTGACCACGCGTCCGGCGTCCACGTCCAGGCAGGGAATCACCCGTACCGCCACGGCCACGCGGTCGAGCGTACGGCGGGGTCCGCCCGGGTACGCGGCCGGGGCGCCGAGAGACGGATCGCGACCGGCACCCGGATCCCGGGGCACCCGGACCGCGCCGGGCGGCGCCCCGGACCGGCCCGGGAAATGCGCGATCTGCTCCGGACGGTGTCGTGGACGTCTAGCATCGGGCTGGTGCGCAACGGCCACCTGAGCTCACGGCGTGGGCGGCTGGCGAGGGTCGCGGTGGCCACGGCGATGGCCGTGGCCACCGCGACCCTCGCCGGCTGCCGGACCGAGAACGCCGACACCGACTGCTCGGCGGACGCGTGCACGATCACCTTCCAGCGCGGCGCCGAGGCCAGCGCCGACGTGCTGGGGGTCACCGTCGAGCTGGTCGACGTGCGGGGGGACGAGGTGGTCCTGGACGTCTCCGGTCGGGAGGTCACCCTGCCGGTGGACGGCAGCCGGGAGGTCGCCGGGCTCACGTTCCAGGCCCGTAGCGTCACGGAGGACGAGGTGATGGTCCAGGTCAGCCGGTGACCGGGCGGGGACGGTCGGCCGCGGCCTTTCCGCCGGTGCCGGCCGTGACGCCCGCCGACGGCCCCACCGACGCCAGCGGCCCCGGTCTGAGGACCAGGGCCGCGCCGCGGTGCGCACCTACCGCGAGGTGATCGGGATCCGCTTCGGTCGGACACTCTCGCTCTTGGGTACCCGCACCGTCAGGACGCCGTCGGCGAGCTCGGCGGTGATCTTCCCCGAGTCGACGTCGGCCGGAAGCGTCGTGCGGTAGTGGAACCGACCGATCCGCCGGGTCCGGCTACGCAGCCAGCCGGTGCGCTCGCGCTCCTTGAGCTCGCCGCTGATGGTCAGCTCGCTGCCGGCGACCTGGACGTCGATGTCCTCCCGCTTGACGCCCGGCACCTCCACCTCCACCAGGAAGGCGTCCTCGGTCTCCCGGACGTCGGCCAGCGGGGTCCAGCGGTCAGCGTCCGCACCGGACGGAATGCCGAAGACCGACGACATCAACCGGGTCATCCGGGCGTGGAACTCGTCCAGCTCCCGGACCGGGTCCCAGCCACCGAGCGGATCCGTCAGACGCGGCATCGGAAGCGTCATCGCAACCCACCTCCTCGTCGAGGTTCCCGCCCGTGCGAATGGGGCGGTTGCACCACATCAGACACCCGGCGGCCCCGCCGTATTCCCAAAGTTGAGCCGACCAGACTCACATTTGTACCGCGGCCTCACCCCTCGCCGGCGAGGACGGCCAGCGCCTCCGGGACGGTGAACGCGCCCGCGTACAGCGCCTTGCCCACGATCACCCCCTCGACCCCCAGCGGCTCCAGGGCCGCCAGGGCGCGCAGGTCCGCCAGCGACGACACCCCGCCGGAGGCGATGACCGGTGCGGGGGTGGCCGCGCATACCTGCCGCAGCAGGTCCAGGTTGGGGCCGGTCATGGTGCCGTCCCGGCGGATGTCGGTGACCACGTAGCGGGCGCACCCGGCGGCGTCCAGCCGTGCCAGCACCTCGAACAGGTCGCCCCCGTCCCGGGTCCAGCCGCGGGCGGACAGGGTGCGTCCGCGCACGTCCAGCCCGACCGCCACCTTGTCCCCGTACTCGGCGACCACGCGGTCGCACCAGTCGGGGTCCTCCAGCGCGGCGGTGCCGAGGTTGACCCGCGCCGCACCCGTGGCCAGCGCGGCGCTCAGCGAGTCGTCGTCGCGGATGCCGCCGGACAGCTCGACCGGGATGTCCACCCGGCGCACGATCTCGGCCAGGATCTCACGGTTCGAGCCGCGGCCGAACGCGGCGTCCAGGTCCACCACGTGCAGCCACGGCGCACCCGCCCGCTGCCAGGTCAGCGCCGCCTGCACCGGGTCACCGTACGAGGTCTCGGTGCCGGCGGCGCCCTGCACGAGCCGGACGGACACACCGCCGGCCACGTCCACCGACGGCAGCAGGGTGAGCGTCACGCGCTACAGGCTACCGACCCACCGGCGCAGCAGCGCCGCCCCCGCGTCACCGGACTTCTCCGGGTGGAACTGGGTCGCCGCCAGCGCGCCCAGTTCCACCGCGGCCACGAACGGGCCGCCGTGGTCGGACACGGTCACCACCGCGCCGCGCGCCGCCAGCGCCGCGCTCGGCCGGGCCGCGTACGAGTGGACGAAGTAGAACCGGGTGTCGGGTGGCAGGCCCGCGAACAGGCGCGACGTCGGCGGCGCCGCCACCGTGTTCCACCCCATGTGGGGCACCCGGGCGGCGGACAGCCGCGTCACCCCGCCGGGGAGCAGACCCAGCCCGGGGGTGACCACGCCGTGCTCGTCGCCGTACTCGAACAGGATCTGCGCCCCCACGCAGATGCCCAGCACCGGCGCGCCGCGCGCCACCCGGGCCCGCACCACCTCCGCGACGCCCGTGGCCGTGACCCCCGCCATGCACGCCGCGAACGCGCCCACGCCCGGCACCACCAGGCCGTCGGCCCGGTCGGCCGCGGCCGGGTCGGCGGTGACGGTCACCTCGGCGCCGGCGCGGGCCAGCGCCCGCTCGGCCGACCGCAGGTTGCCCGAGCCGTAGTCGACCACCACCACCGACGGTGCCATCAGCCCCACCTGTGCCTACGACAGCTCACACCTGTGGCCACAGCCACGCCACCCCGCCCGCGAGCGCCAGCGCCGACAGCAGCGCGACGAGCAGCACCACGCCGAGACCGGCGCCCTGTCGGTGCAGCGACCACGCCCCGCCCGCCAGCAGCCCGGCCAGGGCGAACAGCACCAGCGGCAGCAGCGTGGTCACAGCGTGCCCTTGGTGCTCGGAACCGTCCCACCGGCCCGGGGGTCCGGGGCGACCGCCTCCCGCAGCGCCCGCGCCACCGCCTTGAACTGGGCCTCCACCACGTGGTGCGGGTCGGGCGTGGCGCCGTGCCGGGCCGCCCGCAGCACGCTCACGTGCAGGGTGACCCGGGCGGCCGCGCCGAACGACTCCCACACGTGCCGGGTCAGGGAGGTCGGGTACGCGGCGCCGGTGCCGGCGATGTACGGCGCCAGGGGCGGCTCGTCGTGGACCACGTACGGCCGGCCCGACACGTCCAGGGCGGCCCGCACCAGCACCTCGTCCAGCGGGACCACCGCGTGGCCGTAGCGGGTGATGCCGGCCCGGTCCCCGAGCGCCCGGTCGACCGCCGCACCCAGCGCCAGGGAGGTGTCCTCGACCGTGTGGTGGGCGTCGACGTGCAGGTCGCCCTCGGTGCGCACGGTCAGGTCGAGCCCGCCGTGCCGGGCGAGCTGGTGCAGCATGTGGTCGAAGAACCCCACGCCGGTGGAGATCTCCGCGCGCCCGGTGCCGTCCAGGTCCAGCTCCACCGCCACCCTGGTCTCCAGCGTGACCCGCTCGACCCGTGCCGTCCGGCTCATGTCCACTCCCCGCGTCGGCTCATGCCCGCTCCTTGAGCACCTGCGCCAGCGCCGACAGGAACGCCTCGGTCTCCTCCGGCGTGCCGGCGGTGACCCGCAGCCACCCGGGCAGCCCGACGTCGCGGACCAGCACCCCCCGCGCCAGCAACGCCTCCCACACCTCCCGCTGGTCGCCGAGGCCTCCGAACAGGACGAAGTTGGTGTCGCTGTCGGCCACCGGCAGGCCCATCCCCCGCAGCCGGGTCACCATCCGGTCCCGCTCGGCGCAGATGCGGGCCACGACGGAGAGCACCTCGTCGGCGTGCGCGAGCACCGCCCGGGCGGCCGCCTGGGCCAGCCGGGACAGGTGGTAGGGCAGCCGCACCAGGCGCAGCGCGTCGACCACCTCGCGGTGGGCGGCGAGGTAGCCCACCCGGCCGCCGGCGAAGCCGAACGCCTTGCTCATCGTCCGGGTCACCACCAGCCGCGGGTGGCGGTCGAGCAGCGTCAGGGCGCTGCGGGTGCCGGGCCGGGCGAACTCCGCGTACGCCTCGTCCACCACCACCAGCCCCGACGTGGCCGACAGCACCGCCTCCACCACCGACAGGTCCAGGGCGGTGCCGGTGGGGTTGTTGGGCGAGCACAGGAAGACCAGGTCCGGCCGGTGTTCCCGGACGGCCGCGGCGGCCCGCTCGGCGTCGAGGGTGAAGTCGTCGGCGCGGTGGGCCGCCACCCACGCGGTGCCGGTGGCCGCGGCCAGCAGCGGCTGCATCGAGTACGAGGGCACGAACCCCAGCGCGGTGCGGCCCGGACCGCCGAACGCCTGCAGCAGGTGCTGCTGGACCTCGTTGGAGCCGTTGGCCGCCCACACCCGCGAGGCGTCCAGCCCGTGGCCGAGGTAGGCGGCGAGGTCGGCGCGCAGGGCGGTGGCGTCCCGGTCGGGGTAGCGGTGCATCCGGGGCAGCTCCTCGGCGACCGCCGCGGCAACCGCGGCGGCGACCGACTCCGGCAGCGGGTACGGGTTCTCGTTGGTGTTCAGGCGGACCGGCACGTCCAGCTCCGGTGCCCCGTACGCGCTCCGGCCCCGCAGGTCGGGGCGCAGCAGCTCGGAGATCACGACCCGAACCTCGCCGTCACCGCCTGGCCGTGCGCCGGCAGGTCCTCGGCCTCGGCCAGGGCCACCACGTGCGGGGCGGCCAGCCGCAACGCCTCCCGGTCGTACTCGACGACCTGGACGCCGCGCAGGAACGTCTGCACCGACAGGCCGGAAGCGTGGCGGGCGCAGCCGCCGGTGGGCAGCACGTGGTTGGAGCCGGCGCAGTAGTCGCCCAGCGACACCGGTGAGTAGGGCCCGACGAAGATCGCACCCGCGTGGCGCACCCGCCGCGCCACCTGCCGCGCGTCGCGGGTCTGCACCTCCAGGTGCTCGGCGGCGTACGCGTCCACCACCCGCACGCCGGCGTCGAGGTCGTCCACGAGCACCGTGCCCGACTGCGGCCCGGTCAGCGCCGCGGTGATCCGGTCGGTGTGCTTGGTGGCGGCCACCTGCCGGACCAGCTCGGCGTCGACCGCGTCGGCCAGCTCCGGTGACGGTGTGACCAGGACGCTGGCGGCCAGCGGGTCGTGCTCGGCCTGGCTGACCAGGTCGGCGGCGACGTGCACCGGGTCCGCGCTGTCGTCGGCGAGGATGGCGATCTCGGTGGGGCCGGCCTCGGCGTCGATGCCCACCACGCCCCGCACCAGCCGCTTGGCGGCGGTGACGAAGACGTTGCCCGGCCCGGTCACCAGGTCCACCGGCGGGCACCCGTCGGCCTCGTCGGCCTCGTCGGCCCCGTCGCTGCCGTACGCGAACATCGCGACCGCCTGGGCACCACCCACCGCGTACACCTCGTCCACGCCGAGCAGCGCGCAGGCGGCCAGCACCCGCGCGTCCGGCAGGCCGGTATCCTTCTGCGGCGGGCTGGCCACCGCCAGCGACCTCACCCCGGCGACCTGGGCGGGGACGACGTTCATGACCACGGTGGACGGATACGTCGCCAGGCCGCCGGGCACGTACAGCCCGACCCGGTCGACCGGCACCCACCGCTGGGTGACGGTCCCGCCGGGCACCACCTGCGTGGTCACCTCGTCGGGCCGCTGGGCGGCGTGGACCCGCCGGACCCGGTCGGCGCACTCCAGCAACGCGGCGCGTACCTGCGACGGGAGCGACCGCTCGGCGGCGGCCAGGTGCTCGGCGGGCACCCGCAGCCTGGCCAGCCGCACCCCGTCGAACCGCTGCGTGGCCTCCCGGATGGCGGCGAACCCGCGGGCGCGCACCTGCTCCACCAGCGGCCGCACCTGCTCGACGGCGGCGGTGACGTCCACCGCGGCGCGGGGCAGCAGCGGCCGCGGGTCGACGTCGGCCCGTCCGCGCAGATCGATCCGGTGCAGCACCCTGCCAGTGTAGGTGTCCGCCCAGGTCACCAGCCCGGCGCGTCCGGCGTCGTGGGATCCTCCGGGCGCAGGTCGGGGAAGCGGGACCAGGCGGCCAGCAGGGTGTACGTGGCCGCCGCGACCAGCCCGGGCACCAGCGGTACGCCCAGCACCACCGGCGGCCACCGGTCGGCGGTGACCACCCGCAGGTCCTGCGGCCGGGACAGCACGGTGCCGGTGGACGCGTCCGCGAGGGCCGACTCGTAGCCGGCCAGGCCGACGCGCCGCCCCCACCACCAGGCCACGAGGCCGGCGGCGACCGCGCCGACGGTCACCGCCGCCAGCGCGTACGGCCCCCGCCGGCGGCGTGCCACCGCCCACACCCCGACGGCGACGAGCACGCCGAACGGCACCGACACCAGCGCGAACCACCCGTCGGCCGCGACCGGCTGCTCGGGCTGCGGGTCGGCGAACACCGGCCCCTGCCCGGTCACCACGACCGGTACGTCCGGGGCCAGCGCCGCCCACACCAGGCCGAGCGGCACCCCCAGCACCGCCACCGCCACCGCGAGCGCCGCCAGGACCGCCGCCTCCCGGGCCCGTCCCGCCGCCAGGGAGCCGGGACCGCGCACGGCGGCCGGTGCGGTGACCGGGCCGGCCCCGCCGGGCAGGGATCCGCCGGGAGCGGACCGGCCGGGGGCGGGACCTTCGGCCACGGCACCGCCGGATGCGGGACCCTCGGGCACGGATCCGCCGGGGGCGGGTCCGCCGGACGGCGGCGGGCCGGACGGGTCGGGGCTCACCGGGGGATCATCGCACGTCCGACCGGTCGGGGTCAGCCGGCGGCGACGGCGGTCGGGCCGAGCAACGCCTTCAGCTCGGCCATGAGCTCCGGGCTGGGCGAGACCCGCACGTGACCCAGGCGGAGCAGCGTCGCCCGGGGCCCGTTGACGAGCTTGAGGTGCACCTCGGCCGGGCCGGGGTGCCCGCACAGCACCTCCTTGAGCTGCTCCACCAGGGGCGGGGTGCAGCGGTTGCTCGGCAGTGCGAGGGTCACCGGGCGCACGGCGTCGGGGTCCGACACGTCCGGCAGCGACAGGTCCATCGCGATCAGGCGCGGCTGCTCGTCCCGCCGGTCCACCCGCGCCTTGACCACCACGATGGCGTCCTCGGCCACGTACTGCCCCACCTGCTCGTACGTGCTCGGGAAGAACAGCACCTCCACCCCGCCGGCCAGGTCCTCCAGGACGGCCGACGCCCACGGCTTGCCCTGCTTGGTCAGCCGCCGCTGCACGCCGGTGAGCATCCCCGCGACCGTGACCACCTGTCCGTCGGCGACCGCGGTGTCCTCCTCGAACAGCGCCGGGATCGCCAGGTCGGAGCGGGCGGCGAGCACGCGCTCCAGCCCGCGCAGCGGGTGGTCGGAGACGTACAGGCCCAGCATCTCCCGCTCGAAGGCGAGCAGGTCCGCGCGGTCCCACTCGTCGGTGGGGATCGGCGGGGCCGCCAGCGTCCCGACGGCGGTGTCCCCGAGCGTGCCGCCGAACAGGTCGAACTGGCCCATGGCCTCGTTGCGCTTGACCTCCAGCAGCGAGTCGATCGCCTCCGAGTGCACCGCCATGAGTCCCTTGCGGGTGTGCCCCAGGGAGTCGAAGGCGCCGGCCTTGATGAGCGACTCGATGGTGCGCTTGTTCAACACCACCGCGTCGACCTTGCGGAGGAAGTCGTAGAAGTCCGTGAACTCGCCCTTCTCCCGGCGGGCCCGCAGGATCGCCTCCACCACGCCGGCACCGACGTTGCGGACCGCCGCCAGGCCGAACCGGATGTCGTCGCCGACGGCGGTGAAGCGGGCGCCGGAGGCGTTGACGTCCGGCGGCAGCACCCGGATCCCCATGCGCCGGCACTCGTTGAGGTAGACCGCGGACTTGTCCTTGTCGTCGGCGACGCTGGTCAGCAGGGCCGCGAGGTACTCCGCCGGGTAGTGGGCCTTCAGGTAGGCGGTCCAGTACGCGATGAGGCCGTACGCGGCGGTGTGGGCCTTGTTGAAGGCGTAGTCGGAGAACGGGACGAGGATGTCCCACAGGGTGCGGATGGCGTCCTCGGAGTAGCCGCGCTCGCGCATCCCGGCCGCGAACGGCTCGAACTCCTTGTCCAGGATCTCCTTCTTCTTCTTGCCCATCGCCCGCCGCAGCAGGTCGGCCTGCCCGGCGGTGTAGCCGGCCACCCGCTGGGCGATCGCCATCACCTGCTCCTGGTAGACGATCAGCCCGTAGGTCTCGTCGAGGATGTCGGCCAGCGGCTCGGCCAGCTCCGGGTGGATCGGGGTCACCGGCTTGCGGCCGTTCTTGCGGTCGGCGTACTCGATGTGGGCGTTGGCGCCCATCGGCCCGGGCCGGTAGAGCGCCAGCACCGCGGAGATGTCGTCGAACCGCTCCGGCGCCATCGCGCGCAGCAGCGCCCGCATCGGACCGCCGTCGAGCTGGAACACGCCGAGGGTGTCGCCGCGCGACAGCAGCGCGTACGTCTCCGGGTCGTCCAGCGGCAGCTCCTCCAGCCGCAGCTCGACGCCGCGGTTGGCGGCGATGGCGGCCAGGCAGTCGTCGAGCACCGTGAGGTTGCGCAGGCCCAGGAAGTCCATCTTGAGCAGCCCGATGGCCTCACAGGCGCCCATGTCCCAGCCGGTGATGATCGCCCCGTCGGCGTCCCGGCGCCAGATCGGCAGCACGTCCAGCAGCGGCTCGCGGGACAGGATCACCCCGGCCGCGTGCACGCCCGCCTGGCGGATCAGGCCCTCCAGGCCCCGCGCGGTCTCCACCACCTTCTGCACGTCCGGGTCGGACTCGTGCAGGGCCCGGAACTCCGCCGCCTCCGGGTAGCGCGGGTGCTTCGGGTCGAAGATGCCCGACAGCGGGATGTCCTTGCCCATCACCGGCGGCGGCATCGCCTTGGTCATCCGGTCGCCCAGCGCGTACGGGTAGCCGAGCACCCGGCACGCGTCCTTGATCGCCGCCTTGGCCTTGATCGTGCCGTACGTGATGATCTGCGCGACGTGGTCCTCGCCGTACTTCTCGGTGGCGTAGCGGATCATGTCGCCCCGCCGGCGCTCGTCGAAGTCCAGGTCGATGTCCGGCATGGTGACCCGCTCGGGGTTGAGGAACCGCTCGAAGCTCAGCCCGTGGGCGATCGGGTCGAGCTCGGTGATCCGCAGCGCGTACGCGACCATCGACCCGGCGGCCGACCCGCGGCCGGGCCCGACCCGGATCCCCTCGGCGCGGGCGTGCCGGCACAGGTCGGCGACGACCAGGAAGTAGCCGGGGAAGCCCATCTGGGCGATGACGTCCAGCTCGTACTCGGCCTGCCGGAGGTACTTCTCCGGCACCCCGTCGGGGAACCGCTCCGCCAGGCCGGCGTGGACCTGCTTGCGCAGCCAGGACTCCTCGGTCTCCCCCTCGGGCACGTCGAACCGGGGCATGAGGTTGCGGGGCGCGAAGACCTCCGCGTAGTCGCCGACCCGCTCGGCGACCAGCAGCGTGTTGTCGCAGGCCTCGGGCAGCTCGGCGTCGAACAGCTGCCGCATCTCCGCCGGCGACTTGAGGTAGAAGCTGTCCCCCTCGAACCGCAGCCGGTCGGGGTCGGCCAGGGTACGCCCGGTCTGCACGCACAGCAGCACCTCGTGCGCCGGCGCGTCGGCGCGGGTCACGTAGTGGGCGTCGTTGGTGGCCAGCAGCGGCAGGCCCACCTCCTTGGCCACCCGCAGCAGGTCCTCACGGACCCGGCGCTCGACCTCGATGCCGTGGTCCATGAGCTCGACGAACACGTTGCCGGCGCCGAAGATGTCCCGCAGCCGGCCGGCGGCCTCGACGGCCCGCTCGTACTGTCCCAGCCGCAGCCTGGTGATGACCTCACCGGACGGGCAGCCGGTGGTGGCGATGACGCCCTCGGCGTACCGGGACATCAGCTCGTCGTCGATGCGGGGCCACTTGCGGTAGTAACCCTCCAGGCTGGCCAGCGACGACATCCGGAACAGGTTGCGCAGCCCGGTGGCGTCCGCGGCCAGCAGGGTCAGGTGGGTGTACGAGCCACCCGCGGAGACGTCGTCGTCCTTCTGGTGCGGCTCCCCCCAGGTGATGGGGCGCTTGTCGAAGCGGGACGCCGGCGCGACGTAGGCCTCGATGCCGATCACCGGCTTGACGCCCGCCTGCTTCGCGTGCTGGTAGAAGTCGTACGCGCCGTAGAGGTTGCCGTGGTCGGTGATCGCCACCGCGGGCATCCGGTGCCGGGTGACCTCGGCGAACAGCGGGCCGAGCCGGGCCGCGCCGTCCAACATCGAGTACTCGGTGTGCACATGCAGGTGCACGAAGGAGCGATCCACCGACACCTCACCTCCGCTGGCCGACCCGAGCCTAGCGGCCCGGACCGACCGCGCGACAGCACCCGCGCCGGTCGCCTACGCGACCTCGCCGCGGACCGGCGCCGGCGTCCGCCCGGTGGTGGCGCGCGCCGCCGCGCGCCGGCGCGGGCGGCCGGCACGGGGGCGGACGGGCCGGCGGCGACCGTCGGTCGGCCGGTGGAGCGGACCGGAGACGGCCGCGGTTGCGCGGTGGCGACCGGGGAGGACCGCCGTCAGCCGGTGAGCGGGTCGAGGATGACCGCGCACGCGCGCAGCCACGCCCGCCGGGTCGCCGGTTGCAGCCGCGAGGGTTCGATCGCCGAGCCGCTCTCCAGCGCCGGGTCGTAGGGCACCTCCACCACCGCCCGGGTGCGGGTGGCGAAGTGCGACCGCAGGTCGTCCAGCAGCCGTGGGCGCTCCGGGGTGGCGCACGACAGCAGGGTCACCGCGTCGGACACCAGCTGTCCCAGCCCGTTCTGCTCGAGCAGGTCGAGCATCCAGTCGGCGGTGAACGCCGCGTCCTCCCGCGGCACCGTGGTGACCACCAGCTGGTCGGCGGCGGTCAGCACGGTACGCCAGTTCGGGCTCTCCACGTTGTTGCCGGTGTCCACGCACACCACGTCGTGGGTGCGGCGCAGCAGGTCCAGCACGCGGCGCACGGTGAACCGGTCCAGGCGCTGCGCGAAGCGCGGGTCCTCCTCGCCGGCGAGCACGTCGTAGGTGCCGTCGGCGGCGTGGCGCAGATAGTCGTCGATGCGGTCGATCAGGTCCCGGCCGGCCAGGATCTCCACCTCGGCCAGGTCGGCCACCAGGTGGCGGATGGTGCGGGCGTGCCGGGCGCTGCCCGCGCGCAGGCCGAGCGTCCCCCGCAGCTCGTTGTCGTCCCACGCGACCACCCCGCGGCCGCGGGCGGTGCCGATGGTCGCCGCCGCCAGCGCGGTGGCGGTGGTCTTGTGCACGCCGCCCTTGGGGTTGGCGAACGCGATCACCAGCGGGCGGCTGAGGGTGCGACGCAGGACCGCCGCGTCCCGCACCGCGTCGTCGTCCTCGCCGGGCCGCAGCCACTCGACCCGCCGGGGACGACCGCGCGCCCCCGCACCGTAGCCGACCGGGGGCGCCTCGGCGACGGGCCGCCCGCGCTGCGCGGGGATGTATCCACCGTCGACGGTCGCCGGTCCCGCGGGCGCGTGACCGGCCTGCGGGTACGCCGGCGCCGCGTACCCGGTGGGCGGGGCCGCCGGCGCGTACCCGGGGTGCGGATAGGCGCCCGGCGCGGACGTCGGTGGCGCGGACGTCGGTGGCGCGTACCCGGTCTGCGGGTACCCGGTGTGCGGGTACCGGCCCGGTGCGGGCGGTGGCGGCGGGTATCCGGACTGTGGATACCCGGATTGCGGGTACCCGCCCGGCGGTGCGTGGCCGTCCCGCGCGTAGCCGTCGGTCGGTGGCCCCGCCGGCGGGCGGCGCGGGTGCGGCCCACCACCCCAGGGCGCCCCGTCGGCGCGGTGGCCGTCGGCAGGGTCGGCGCCCCGGCCGCCACCGACCCGGGCCCGCCCCACCTGCGACTGCTCGCCGCTGCGGCCGACCAGGGCCCGGTCCAGCAACGCCCGCCACCGCGGTATGGCCCCGGCCGGAGGGTCGGTGGAGGGCTCGGCCGACTCGTTCCAGCCGGTCCAGGTGCGCTCCACGCTGCCCTCCTCACACCGACGCCGGTGTGCCCGACGCGGACATCACCCCTCAGGCTACGAGTCCCGGCCGGTCAGGACCAGTGGCACCCGCGACCGCGGTCAGGCCGCCTGGCGCAGCCGCTCCAGCGCCACCGCGAGGTCCTCGGGGTACTCGCTGGTGAACCGTACCCGCTCGCCGGTGCCGGGATGGTCGAACGCCAGCTCCCGGGCGTGCAACCACTGCCGGCGCAGGCCCAGGCGGGCGGCCAGCCGGGGGTCGGCGCCGTAGGTGAGGTCCCCGACGCACGGGTGCCGGAGGGCCGAGAAGTGCACCCGGATCTGGTGGGTGCGGCCCGTCTCCAGGTCCACCTCGACCAGGCTGGCCGCCGGGAACGCCTCCAGCGTCCGGTAGTGGGTGACCGCCGGCTTGCCGCCGGAGACCACCGCCCACTTCCAGTCGTGGGAGGGGTGCCGGTCGATGGGCGCGTCGATGGTGCCGTGCAGCGGGTCCAGGTGGCCCTGCACCACGGCGTGGTAGATCTTCTTGACCCGGCGTTCCCGGAACGCCTTCTTGAGCGCCCGGTAGGCCATCTCGCTCTTGGCCACCACCATCACCCCGGTGGTGCCGACGTCGAGCCGGTGCACGATGCCCTGCCGCTCGGCCGCGCCGCTGGTCGCCACCGTCTGCCCGATCGCGGCCAGACCGTCCAGCACGGTGGGACCGTCCCAGCCGGGGCTGGGGTGTGCCGCCACCCCTGCCGGCTTGTCCACCACCACGAGGTCCGGGTCGCTGTGCACGATCCGCAGGCCGGGTACCGGGGTCGCGCTCACCTTCGGCGGCTCGGGTGGGGCCGGCAGCCGGACCTCCAGCCAGGCGCCCGCGCGGACCGGGTCGGACTTGGAGCGGACGGCGCCCTCCACCCGGGCGTCTCCGGACTCCACCAGGGTCGCCGCCGCCGTGCGGGACAGGCCGAACAGCCGGGACACGGCGAGGTCCAGCCGCAGCCCGTCGAGCGCCTCGGGCACCGGCAGGGAGCGGGTCTCCCGCCGGTCGGTCGTCCCGCCCACTACCCCCTCCGCGGACGGGGGGCCTCCCGGGTGCCGTCGCGGCGGCGGCCGGTCAGCTCGAGCCACACCGCGAGGACGACGCCGAGGAACAGCGCGGAGTCGGCGACGTTGAACACCGGAAAGACCCGCCCGTACGGGTCGAAGACGCTGATCATGTCGACGACCTCACCCCGGAAGGGACCGGGTGGGCGCACCAGACGGTCGACGAGGTTGCCCAGGGCACCGCCCAGGACCAGGCCCAGCGACACGCCCCAGGGCACCGACCGCAGCCGGACCGCCATCCATCCGATCCACGCGATCACGACGAGCGCAACCACCGCGAAGACCTGGGTGTACGAGCGGCCGAGGCTGAAGGCGGCGCCGCTGTTCGTGGCGTGGACCAGGTAGACCGCACCGCCAAGCAGGCGTACCGGCTCCGCACCGGCCAGCAGCGCCACCGTGAGCTGCTTGGTCACGACGTCGACGAGCAGGGCCACGCCCGCCACCGTGGCGAGCACACCGACCGCCCGGGGCCGCGCCCGCGCCCGCGGCGAGGGTTCCGCCTCCGCCGGCGGGCTCAGCGACGCTCCTCCAGCTGCTTGCAGCGCACGCACAGGGTCGCCGCCGGAAACGCCGCCAGACGCTCCACCGGAATGGCCTCCCCGCAGCGCTCGCAATAGCCGTAGCCCCCCTCGTCCAGGCGCTCCAGTGCCCGCTCGACCTGGTTGATGCGCTCCAGGATACTGTTCGCCAACGAGAGCTCCTGTTCGCGCTCGAAGGTCTTGCTCCCGGTGTCCGCCTGGTCGTCACCGGCGGAGTCGGTGAGCCGGTCCCGCTGGAGCTCGGCGATCTCGGCGAGGTGCTGGCGGTACTCCTGGCGGAGCTCCACGGCGCGGGCGTCCAGCGCGGCCCGGATGCGCGCCACCTCGTCGGCGGGGCGGGCCTTGGTCGTCGTCGCCGCCTTGCGGCCGGTCGAGCCCGAGCGGGTCGAGCGGCCGGCGTTCTTCGTCTCCGGCCGCGGGTCGGCGGTGGAGGTGGCGGGGGGCTTGGCGGTGCCGGACTTGGCGCCGGACTTGGCGGTGCCCTGCTTCGCGCCGCTCGTCGCCCCGCCCGTCGTCGCGGCGGCGTTCTTGGCGGCCGCCGCGCCCTTGCCGGTCGTGCTCTTGTTCGCACTCTTGCCGGTGGCGCCCTTGGCCGCGGTGCCCTTCGCCGGCGCTGCCGCACCGGTGTCGGACGAGGCGGCTCGGGAGCTGGTGCTCCGTGCCGTCGCCGCGGCGGCCCGAGCCGCCGTCGACGTGGCAGCGGCGGGCGCCGCCGTCGACCGCGAAGCGGCCCGCTTCCGGCCGGTGGTGGCCGCTGGGGTGTCGGTTGACTTGGCCATCGTCGCTCCCTTGCCGGTGCTCGTCCCGTGGACGCCTATTCCGGTGCCGTCGACCGGTGCGTGCCTCCGGCCGCTCCCGGGCTCGTCCGACCCCCCGCGGTTGCGTGCCGCGCGCTCACCCGCTCGGCCATCACTCCCCCGGTCACCGGGGCCGGCAGTTGTGCCGGCACCAACATGAAAAACGGGGCGCGCGGCGGGCCGCCGCGCACTCCTGAGGATGGCAAGAATACGGAACGTACCGGCCCGCGACAACCTGCCACACCGCGCCGGGTCGCCAAAACCCCTCGTACAGGTATGAATCAGACAATACTGTCGCGTACCGGTACCAACGCCCGCCGGCTACCGCCACCGCCCGCCGCTACTGCTGCTGTCCCTGATCGCCCAGCCACCGCGCCAGGCGGCCGCGCCGACTGATGGCGCGCAGGCGGGCCTCGGTCGCGTCCCGCGCCCGGCTGGTGGCCACGATCAACAGGCTGTCCCCCACCCGCAGGCGGGTCTGCGGCGACGGCACGAACCCCTCCCCGTTCCGCAGCACCAGGGTCACCGCGGCCCCCGGCGGCAGCCGCAGCTCATCCACGTACACCCCCGACAGCCGGGAACCGGGCGGGATCTCCAGTTGCAGCAGGTCGGCGCCCATCCGTTCCAGCGGGGCGGTCTCCACCGCCAGGTCGGTCACCTCCCCCGGGGAGGCGACCCCGAGCCGCCGCGCCAACGGTCGCAACGTCGTGCCCTGGACCAGCGTGAACACCACGACCAGGACGAACACGACGTTGAACAGCCCGCGGGCACCGTCGACCCCCTCCGACAGCGGGATGGTCGCCAGCACGATCGGCACCGCGCCCCGCAACCCGGCCCACGACAGGAAGGCCTGCTCGCGCCAACCGACCCGGAACCAGCTCACGCAGGCCGCCACCGCCACCGGCCGGGCGAGCAGCAGCAGGACCACCCCCACCACCATCGCCACCCCGATCGCCGAGGGCAGCTCGGACGGCGAGACCAGCAGGCCCAGCAGGACGAACAGGCTGATCTGGGCGATCCACGCCAGCCCCTCGGCGAAGCCCATGATCGCCTGATGGTGCGGGAGACGGGCGTTGCCCAGAATGACCCCGGCGACGTAGACCGCGACGAACCCGGAGGTGGCCACCAGCGACCCGACCGCGAACGCCAGCACGGCGAAGCCCACCACCGCCAGCGGGTACAGTCCCGCCGACGGCAGGGCCACCCGGCGCAGCACCACGA
>VSBZ01000070.1:0-18695 GCA_047459215.1 Micromonosporaceae bacterium
CCTCGGGTCGCGGTGCCGGCGCACCCGGTCGGCGCGCCGCCCCGACACCCTCGCGCCGCTCGCGCCGCCGGCCAACCGGCTCCCGCCGCCGCTGTGGACAGGAACGTGTGCTGTGGAGAAACAGCCAGCTCGGGACGTGCCGTGGTAGGGGCGATTCGGGAGGTGAGCGGGAGAGGCGACGGGTGATGTCCGTCACCACGGCGGCCAGGGGCACCGGACGGGTCGCGGCCGGGGCGGCCACACCCGCCGGCGCCAGCGGCCCACCGCACCGTGCTCCGGCGGATCCGCACACGCGCGGGGAGAGGTTCACCCCCGACGGTGACGCCGTGCCTGCCCGGCGCGACCCACACCCGGGCGTGAGAGGGGCGCACGGGGAGAAAGACGAGGACGGCCCTCACCTGGGGGGAGGTGAGGGCCGTCAGGGGTCGGCTCCGGGGGGAGAGCCAGACCCGCTCAGCGGTCACGGGGGGTGCAACCGCTGAGGGCCTACGGCGTGCCGGTCCACCCGGTCGTCACCGTCAGCGTCCCCGCGCTGTGACCGTACGCCGGTTCCACCGCAGCCGGCTGCGGCCTCGCACGCCCGGACGCCCACGGCAGGCCGGGAAACGCACCGCCTGACCGATTGGACCGGTACTGCTACCCGGCGACCTTAACACCTCCGCGCCGCCGTAGTGGCGCGGCACCACCGTCGACCTCCCTGACTAGACTGCTCGCCGTGGGCCAGGGCGCCGCCTTCTTCGACCTCGACCGCACCGTCATCGCCAAGTCCAGCGCGCTGGCGTTCGGCCGCCCCTTCTACCGGGACGGTCTGATCAAGCGTCGGGACATGGTCAAGGCCGCGTACGCGCAGCTGGCCTTCCGTCTGGGAGGCGCGGACGAGGACGCGATGGCCCGGATGCGCGACTACATCGCGCGGCTGTGTGAGGGCTGGTCTGTCGACCAGGTTCGCGAGATCGTCGCCGAGGCCCTGGACGAGCTGATCAACCCCTACATCTACGCGGAAGCGGGGAGACTCATCGAGGAGCACCAGGCGGCCGGGCGCGACGTGGTGCTGGTGTCCGCCTCCGGGGACGAGATCGTGCGGCCCATCGGGGAGCTGCTGGGCGTCGACGACGTCATCGCCACCCGGATGGAGGTGGTCGACGGCCGCTACACCGGCCGGCTGGAGTTCTACAACGCCGGCGAGGCCAAGGTCACCGCCGTACGGGAGCTGGCCCGGGAACGCGGGTACGACCTGGCCGACTGTTACGCGTACTCGGACTCGATCAGCGACCTCCCCCTGCTGGAGGCGGTGGGTCACCCCACCGCCGTCAACCCGGACCGGGCGCTGCGCAAGGCGGCCGAGCAGCGTGGCTGGCCGATCATGGAGTTCCGCCATCCGGTGCCGCTACGGCAGCGGCTGAAGGCCAGGCGGGCGGTGCCGGTGGCGGCCGCCCTCGGTATCGGGGTGGGCCTGGCCGCGGGGGTCGCCTGGTACGGCCGCCGTCGCCGCAGTCGGGCCGCGGCCGCCGCCCCGGACGGCGACGAATGACAGTTCCCCTGGCCACGGGCCCGGAACAGGGGTACAAAGGAAGTGGAACCGACGGTTCCGGGCCCGCCACCGGGAACCCACACATGACAAGCCACACTGCGGCACTCTGCGTCGGGACCGTGCAGGACCGGCGACAGTGACCAGAGAGGTGCTTGATTGGTAACCCGAGTGGCCGGCCGTCGACGGCGCCTCACTCGTGGGGCGCCGTCACCTGTGGGCCCGATCCCGACGGCGCCTCGCTCGTGGCGCGCCGCAAACGGTAGGCCGATCTCGGCCACAACGGTTGGGACGATCTCGACAGCCCCTCAGTCGTGAGGCGCCGTCACCTGCGACATGATCCCGACGGCGCCTCAGTCATGAGGCGCCGTCACCTGCGACATGATCCCGACGGCGCCTCAGTCATGAGGCGCCGTCACCTGCGACATGATCTCAGCCAGCCGGTCGGCGGCGATCCGCGCGGCGGTCGCGCAGTGCCGCAGCCACGCCCGGACGCCGTCGCGCGTACCGGTGGCGAAGGCACCCGCCGCGCCGACGTACTCGGGTTCCCGTTCCAGGTGGCCGATCTCCATTCCGATCAGCCCTCGCGGGTCGAAGCCGCTGGCCATGAGGTCGAGCCGGGCGGCCGCCCGGGCCACTACCCCGTTGGGTCCGGGGAACGCACGCAGCGCCAGCAGCTCGCCGTGCACCACCGCCGCGCGCACCAGGCCACCGGGCGTCCGGTCCCCGGCCACCAGGTCGGCCAGCATGCCCAGCCGGGCGGCCCCGGCCGGGTCCGTCTCCGGCCGCCCCAGCCGGTCGTCGCCGACCACTCCCCGGGCCGCCAGCACGTGGAGCCGGGCCAGTGCCTGACGCGGCGCGCGACGCCAGGTCTCCACCATGCCGGGCACCGCCTCGGCGCACCGCAACGCCCCCTGCAGTACCGGGTCGGTGACCGTCCCCGTCCGCACCTGGTCCACGTCGTACCGGCTGCCGGCCAGCGCCGCGCTCGCGACGGCCGCGCGCAGGGCGACCTCGGCGGCCACCCGGCCGCCGGCGCGCCGCAGCGTTGGATGCCGGTACGCGGCGTCCACCGCGGACCGGGCCTGGTCGACCTCGTCCGCCACGCCGGGTAACCCTCGCAGCCCGGCCAGCAGGTCACCGTCCACCGCCGTACCGTAGCCGGTCCGGTCCCCGAGGTCCGCGGGCCTCCCGATCCGCGCGACCGGCGGCCGTGTGGACAACCGGTGGCCGTGTGGACAAGAGGTGCCGCATCGCACCGCAAAGTGGCAGTATCCGAACCAGGCGCCAGTCCACCAGGCGAGGGGAGCCGAGATGACACTCGAGAAGACCGCACTGGCGAACCTGCTCACCGAGACACGACGGTTCCCGCCGTCCGAGCAGTTCGCCGCGCAGGCGAACGTGACGTCGGCCGCGTACGAGGAGGCTGCCGCCGACCGGCTGGGGTTCTGGGAACGTCAGGCCCGGCGGCTGGACTGGGCACAGCCCTGGCACCAGGTGCTGGACTGGTCGAACCCGCCCTTCGCCAAGTGGTTCGTCGGTGGACGGCTCAACGTGGCGTACAACTGTCTGGACCGCCACGTGGCCGCCGGGCTCGGCGAACGCGTGGCCTTCCACTGGGAGGGCGAGCCCGGCGACACCCGCACCATCACGTACTCCGACCTGCTCCGGCAGGTGTGCCAGGCGGCGAACGCGCTGACCGCGCTGGGGGTGCGGGCGGGCGACCGCGTGGCCATCTACATGCCGATGATCCCCGAGCTGCCCGTGGCGATGCTGGCCTGCGCCCGCATCGGTGCGACCCACTCGGTGGTGTTCGGCGGCTTCTCCGCCGATGCCCTGGCCGGCCGGATCATCGACGCCGACGCCAAGGTCGTGATCACCGCCGACGGCGGCTACCGGCGCGGCTCGCCGCACGCGCTCAAGCCGATCGTCGACGCCGCCCTGGAACGCTGCCCGGGCGTGGAGCACGTGATCGTGGTCCGGCGGACCGGGCAGGAGGTGGCGTGGACGCCCGGGCGGGACAAGTGGTGGCACGACACCGTCGAGGTCGCCGACGACCGGCACGAGGCCGAGGCGTTCGACGCCGAGCACCCGCTGTTCATCCTCTACACCAGCGGCACCACCGCCAAGCCCAAGGGCATCCTGCACACCACCGGCGGGTACCTGACCCAGGTCGCGTACACCCACTGGGCGGTGTTCGACCTCAAGCCGGCGACCGACGTCTACTGGTGCACCGCGGACATCGGCTGGGTCACCGGCCACTCGTACACCGTGTACGGTCCGCTGGCCAACGCCGCCACGTCCGTGATGTACGAGGGGACCCCCGACACTCCCCACAAGGGACGCTTCTGGGAGCTGGTGCAGAAGTACGGGATCACGATCCTCTACACCGCACCGACGGCCATCCGCACCTTCGCCAAGTGGGGTGAGGACATCCCGGCCAAGTTCGATCTCTCGTCGCTGCGGCTGATCGGCAGCGTGGGTGAGCCGATCAACCCCGAAGCGTGGATGTGGTACCGCCGGCACATCGGCGGCGACCGCTGTCCGGTGGTCGACACCTGGTGGCAGACCGAGACCGGCGCGATCATGATCTCGCCGCTGCCGGGGGTCACCGCCACCAAGCCGGGCTCGGCCATGCGGGCGCTGCCGGGCGTGGTCGCCGACGTGGTGGACGACACCGGCACCCCGGTGCCGCCCGGCGGCGGCGGCTTCCTCGTGATCCGGGAGCCGTGGCCGGCGATGCTGCGCACGATCTGGGGCGACGACCAGCGGTACATCGACACGTACTGGTCCCGGTTCGAAGGGCTCTACTTCCCCGGTGACGGGGCCAAGCGGGACGAGGACGGCGACGTGTGGCTGCTGGGCCGAGTCGACGACGTCATGCTCGTCTCCGGGCACAACATCTCGACCACCGAGGTGGAGTCGGCCCTGGTGTCGCACGACGCGGTGGCCGAGGCGGCGGTGGTCGGGGCCAGCGACCCGATCACCGGCCAGGGCATCGTTGCGTTCGTCATCCTGCGCGCCGGGGTGGAGGGCTCCGACGCGCTCGCCGCGGAGCTGCGCGAGCACGTGTCGAAGACGCTCGGTCCGATCGCCAAGCCGCGCCAGATCCTGGTGGTGCCGGAGCTGCCGAAGACCCGGTCGGGGAAGATCATGCGGCGGCTGCTGCGGGACGTGGCGGAGAACCGTTCGCTCGGCGACGTGACCACGCTGCAGGACTCGTCGGTGATGGAGCTGATCGCGGCGGGCCTGAAGGCGCGCGGCGGGTCCGGAACGGACTGACCGCTGCCGGTTCCCGCCCGGCTCCCGCTCCCGCGGGGTCCCGGGTAGCGTGGCGGCTCGTGCGGAAGGTGTCGGTCGTCGGCAACGCTGGCTCTGGCAAGACCACCGTCGGCCGGATCCTGGCGCGGCGGCTCGCCGTGCCGTTCGTCGAGCTCGACGCCGTCTACTGGCAGCCCGGCTGGACTCCGCTGCCGGCGGAGCTGTTCCGCCGCCGCGGGATGACCTCACCACGGGAGACGGTTGGGTCGTCGACGGCAACTACTCGGCCGTCCGCGACCTGGTCTGGAGCCGCGCCGACACGGTGGTGTGGCTGGACCCACCGCGCTGGACGGTGCTGCAGCGCGTGGTCGGCCGCACGGTGTGGCGGACGGTGACGCGGCAGGAGCTCTGGAACTCCAACCGGGAGCCGCTGACGGGTCTGGTGCGGCTCGACCCGGAAAAGTCGATCATCCGGTGGGCGTGGACCCGGCACGACGTCTACCCCGCGCGCGCTACGCCGTCCTGTCCGTGGACCCGGCGTACGCCCACCTCACCTTCGTGCGGATCCGCTCCGACCGGGATCTGGCGCGGCTCCTGGCCACGGCCACGGGGCCGAGCGCGACCGGGTGACGGTCGGCACGCCGGCCCAGAGGCCACCCGCCGCGCGGCACAGCGGCTCGGAGCAGGCCCGCGAACGGTCCAGCGGCTCGGAGCGGGCCCGCGGACGGTCCTACCTGCCGGGTGGGACGCCACCGTCGCGGTCGCCGGCTGCCCTTAGACCGGCGCGGAACCCGGCCTGGAACCGGGTGCGGCTGCCGAGCTGGTGGAACAGCACCTGCAGCCGGCGCTGCAGCGTCCGGGCACTGATGCCGAGCTGGCGCGCGACCGCGTCGTCCTGCATGCCGCTCGCCAACAGGGAGACGATGTCGCTCATGGCCGGGCGTTCGGCCGCCACGACGCCGGTCGACGACAGCTTCAGGGGCGCGGCCGTGCGCCACAGCACCTCGAACAACGACACGAGGGCGTCGAGCAACGCGCTGGCGTGGACGACCAGTGCGCTCTCCACGGCCACCGGCTGCGACGTGAGCGGCAGCATCGCCACCTTCGCATCGGCCACCGTCAGCTTGATCGGCACCTCGCCGATCCGCGCCACCTCGCCGGCGGCGATGGCGCGACGGGCGTGAGCGAGCATGGCCGCGTCCTCGAAGGTGCTGGGCCCGTAGATGCAGCGCACCACGACACCGCGTCGCATGGCCGCCTCCTGGGCCAGGTTCGGTCGGGACGTGTCGATGGCGAACGGCGGCTTGACCAGGCCCAGCACCTCGCGCTGGGCCGCCTCGTGTAGCTGGTAGAAGCGCTGCGCCACGGCGTCCGGACCGGTGACGATCTCGAGCAGGTCCTGCGGCTGCCCGTGGGAGCCGCGTGCCTGCTCGGCCGCGAGCACGCTCGCCGCCGCCCGGCTGGAGGCCAGCTGGTCCTGCAGCCGGGCGGCGAGCGCGTCGACGGCCACCGTGGGCGGCGTGGCCGCGAGCCGGAGTGGTCGCCCGGCCAGGCGGCTGACCAGGCCGAGCTCCTCCAGCCGCGGCACCATCCGCCGCAGCGTCTCCCGCGAGATCCCCGCCAGTCCCGACAGCTGCGACAGCGTGGACGGTCCGGCACGCAGCAGCGCGCGGTAGGCCCGCTCCTCGGCGGCCGACACCCCGAGGCCCGCCAGCAACCTGTCCGACTCCGACACCCAGGGCCCCACTCTGTGGCGACTTCTCGACATGTCGAAGATATGCCACACCCCGGCGTTCACTGTCGCCTGTGAACGCGGTAGGAAAGGGTCACCTGCTCAACCCCGGGAGGAGACCCATGCCCTTGCCGCGGAGGAGACCCTCGCCGTCGTCGCCCCGCCTCACGTCCCAGCCCGTCCGCCCCCGGTGGCTCAGGTTGACCGCCGGCCTCGTGGCGTTCCTCCTCGCCGCCGTTGGCGTCGGCCCTGCCGAAGCCGCCGCGACCCCGGCGGACCGCGAGGGGTCGACCGCCGCCGGGCGGGACCCGACCACGGGCGGGCACGGGACGACCGCCACGGTCGGTGGCGGGACCCGGGTGGTCGACCTGACCCTCGTCACGGGGGACACGGTGCACATCGCCGTCGACGCGGACGGCCGCCAGACCGCCACGGTGACGCCGGCACCCCGGCCGGACGGGTCCCTTCCCGGCTTCTGGACCCACCGCCGCGGCGACGACCTCTACGTCGTACCGCACGACGTCGCCCCCCTGATCCCCACCCGGCTCGACCCCGCGCTGTTCAACGTGTCCGCCCTGATGGAGCTGGGCTACGCCGACGCGGACAGCGACAGCCTCCCGGTCATCGTCACCTTCCCGTCGCGGGCGCGGCCCACGGCCGACCTCCGCGCCCGGTCCCTGTCCGGGGACGGCGGTCCGGTCCGGCACCTGGAGAGCGTGAACGGGCTCGGCCTGCGCATCGACAAGGCCGAGGACACCGCCGCGGTCAGGCAGGCGCTGCACCGGGAGGCCGCGGGTGCCCGGGCGCGCCGCTCCACCCCGGGGCCGCTCGACGGCTTCGGGAAGATCTGGCTGGACCGCCCGGTCCGCGCGGCGCTCGCCGACAGCACCGCCCAGATCGGCGCGCCGGCGGCCTGGCGGCTCGGCCACGACGGCAGCGGCGTCACGGTCGCCGTGCTGGACACCGGCATCGACGCCGACCACCCGGACCTGGCCGGCAAGGTCGTCGCCTCCCGGAACTTCTCCGCCTCCGACACCACCGACGACCGGTACGGCCACGGCACGCACGTCGCCTCGATCATCGCGGGCTCCGGGGCCGCCTCCGGTGGCCGGTACCGCGGCGTCGCCCCCGGCGTAAGCCTCATCAACGCCAAGGTGCTCGACGACTTCGGCAACGGCTCGACCAGCGACCTGATCGACGCCATGGAGTGGGCCGTGCAGCAGGGCGCCGACATCGTCAACATGAGCCTCGGAGCCCGCGGGAGCTACACCGACGGGACCGACCCCGCCAGCCTGGCGGTCAACGCGCTCGCCGAGCAGCACGGCACGCTGTTCGTCATCTCCGCCGGCAACGACGGTCCCGGCGACAGCACCGTCACCACGCCCGGCACGGCCGACCGGGCCCTGACGGTCGGTGCGGTCGACCGCGACGACCGGATCGCAGGCTTCTCCAGCCGTGGGCCCCGGGCGGGTGACGTCGCGCTCAAGCCGGACCTCACCGCGCCCGGTGTCGGCATCGTGGCCGCCCGGGCCGGCGGCACCGCCATGGGGCAGCCCGTGGACGACCACTACACCGCCGAGTCGGGCACGTCGATGTCGGCCCCGCACGTGACCGGCGCGGCCGCCCTGGTCGCCGACGCCCGTCCCGGGCTGGACGGGGCGCAGATCAAGGCGCTGCTGATGGGAACGGCCGTGCCGCAGGAGGACCTGGGCGCCTTCGCCCAGGGGGCGGGTCGGGTCGACGTCGCCGCCGCCCTGGACAGCCCGGTGGTGGCGGCGCCGCCGTCGGTGTCGTACGGGTACTTCGGCTTCCCGCACGACCACCGCGACCCGGTGACGCGCACGGTCACCTACACCAACCTCAGCGAGCAGCCGCAGACCCTGACCCTGGAGGTGGATGCTCGCCGCGAGGACACTGGCGAGCCGGCGCCGGAAGGCGCGCTCACTTTGTCCACCGGGACCCTCACCGTCCCGCCGGGCGGGACCGCCTCCGTCACCCTCACGCTCGACACCCGCCGTCCCGGCGCCGGCCGGTACAGCGGCGCACTGGTGGCGCGGACCGCCGACGGCGCCACCGTCCGCACCCCGGTCGGCTACGAGAAGGAGCCGGAGATGTACGAGCTGCGGGTCGAGGGCATCGCCCGCGACGGGCGGCCGGCACTGGGCCGGTTCCGGGTGCTCGACGTCGTGGACGGCAGCGTGGCCGCGTTCCGGTCGTGGGGAGCGGGCTCGGACACCTCCTGCACCACCGACGCGTGGGCGGCGAGCAACTGCGTGCGGGTCCCGCCCGGGATCTACTCGGTCAGCGGCTTCGTGTTCACGATGCCCCACTGGGCGCCGTCCACGGAGGAGCCGGGGCAGTTCGGGGCCTACCTCAACACCACGCTCGTGGCCGAGCCGGAGGTCGTCGTCGACGGGCCCACCACCCTGACCCTCGACGCGCGGGAGGCGGTGGAGGTACGGATCGAGACGCCCGACCACCGCACGGCGCGCAACGTCGGCGCGGCACGGCAGATCAACTTCTACCGGGAGCCCGAGCGGGGGCCGGCCGTCAGCGACGGCTTCCTGCTCACCCCCTGGGCCCAGATCGAGGAGCGGTTGTTCCTGCAGCCCACCGACGAGGTGACCCACGGGCGGCTCGCCGCCTACACGCAGTGGCAGCTCGAGGCTCCGGCGATCACGTTCGAGGTCGTCGGCGCGGAAGGGGTCGAGCTGGAGCCGCTCTACTACGACCCGCACTGGTTCAGCGGCAACAGCTGGCAGTTCCCCGTGCTGGAGGGCCACCTCCGGTTGCCGGTCGTGGACGCGGGGACGGCGACGCCGGCCGAGATCGCCGGCCTCGACCTCGAGGGTGCGCTCGCGCTGGTCCGCCGCTCGGACGCCATTCCGGTGGCCGAGCAGTCCAACAACGCCGCGGCGGCCGGAGCGCGGCTGGTGGCGGTCTACAACGACCTACCGGGATCCAACTCCGACCCGGGCGGGACCGGCGTGCTGCTGCAGGTGCCGACGGTCCGGTTGTCGCACGCCGAGGGCGAGCAGCTCCGGCACCTGCTCGCGCAGGGACCGGTCGTCGTGGACGCCCACGGCCAGCCGGCCAGTCCGTACCGGTACAACCTGACCCTCGTCGAGCAGGGTCGGATCCCGCCCGACCTGCACTACGTCGCCGACGCCGACCAGCTCGCCGCGGTGGAGAACCGCTTCCACAGCCAGGTCAGCGACCAGCTCACCTACACCGAGTCCTGGTTCGCGCAGCAGCCGTGGGAGACCTTCTCGCTGAGCTTCCCCATGCCGGGCCGCGGCGCGCCGGGCGTGCGTACCGACTACTACGTGCCCGGCGGCGGCATCCGGTACGACCAGCGGATCACCACACCCGAGACGCCGTACAACTACCTGTGGCCGCTGCCGGAGCAGGACCACATGCACTTCCAGAGCGGGTCGCGCACCTTCCAGCCGGGCGAACGGGTGCAGCGGTCGTGGCTGCGGGCGCCGCTGCGGCCCGGGCTGTGGCCGGAGGACCCGGTGCGGCGCACGGGTGACACCATCACGTTCCGGCTCGCCGCCTTCACCGACGGCGACGGGCACGTCGCGGAAGCGTCGAGCTCCTGGTTCGAGGGCGGGTTCACCACGCGCCTGCGGGTGGCCGCCGACGGCCAGCTGCTGTGGGACGGCGACCTCGCCAGCGGGTCCGTGGAGGTCCCCGCCGGCAGCCGCGACGTCCGCATCGAGTACGAGGTCGACAACGCCTCACCATGGGCGCAGCTGTCCGGGCGGACGCGTGCGGTGTGGACGTTCACCTCGCCGCGGCCACCGGACGGGCAGACCGTGGTCGTACCCATGCTGACCGTCGACTACGACGTCGACGTGGACCTGCGCAACCGGGCACCCTCCCCACCCGAGCGCCGTGGGCCGCACACGATCGTGCTCACGATCGGCCACCAGGACGGGGCGGCCACCGTCCCGGTCGACACGGCGTCACTGGCGGTGTCGTACGACAGCGGACGGAGCTGGCGTCCGGTCCCCAACCTGCGTGAGGTGTCGGAGGGGCGCTTCGTGGCGAACCTGCCCGCGGTGGCGCCCACCGGGGGCGACGGCTTCATCTCGCTGCGGGTCCGGGCCGAGGACCGCGCCGGCAACACCGTCGAGCAGGAGATCATCCGGGCCTACGCCATGTCCCCACGGTGAGCCTGTCCCGGGGTGCCCGCGGCCGGGCGGCCGCGGGCACCCCGGGACGGTGCCGCGGAGACTCCGGGCCGGTCGTCGCTGGGCACCCCTACGGCGGCACGGTCGCCCCGGCACGGCCGTCGTCGGACACCCCACGGCGACCGCCGCGACCGGCCGTACCGCGGATGCGGGCCACGGTGCCGGAACCCGGGCCGCGTCGGTGTCCGGAACCCGCCACCGCGGCCCGCACGCCTAGTCGAACAGCTCCTCCAGGAAGCTGCGCCGTTGCGGTGACGTGGCCGCGGTACCGGGGGTACACACCGGAGTCGTGGTCCCACCGCGCCTGCGGCGGAAAGCGGTGCCCGGCCTGTTCGGGGCCGATGAGCCGCTCCAGCCCACCCCGGTCCGGGGCGATCCCGCGACAGTCGGTGCACTGGTCGAGGTGACGCCGCTGCGTTCGTACTGCCGCATCGGCCCGTGACTTTTCGGGCGAATCACGGGTGGAGGGTGCCGGCCGCGGGCCGCCCGGCCGCCGGCCTGCCGTCACCGCAGGCCACCCCGCCGTCACCCCAGGCCGGTCCCGTCAACGGAGGTCGAACCACGTGTACTCGTGGCGGCACGGCGGGCCCTCGGCGATGCCGAACCGCCGGCCGTCCAGATCGAGCAGGATCGAGTAGTTTGTCTGCGACCGCTCCAGCGGCGGGTCGCGCTCGTCCAGGTGGCGGCAGATCGCGTGGGGGAAGCTGGCGTGGTCGCGGAACACCGCGGCCAGGTCGTCGAGTGTGACCTTGCCGGCCGCGACCGTCTCCGCCAGCAGGCGCCGCGCCCGCGCGGACCGGAACAGCGACGAGCCGCCCCACTCCCGCTGCATGTCGGCCACACCGGACACCACCTCCAGGTGGTTGGCGTGGGCGATCATGCCGCTGTCGGGGTGGAGCAGCCCGACGTCACCGGGTACGAGCTCGAGGTCGATCAGCTCGCCGCCGACCGCGGGATCGCCGTGGGCGGGGTCGCCGGCCTGGCCCAGCAGCAGGTTGATGGAGGCGTTGCGCCGGCTGCGGCAGGCCGCCCGGGTCGCCAGCGTCAGGCAGTCGGCCTCCAGGGTGGCACGGGCCAGCACGTGGTACGGGACCCCGGGCGGGTCGGTCAGGCCGTCGCGCCGGGTGGCCAGCATGGTCAGGCACTGTCCGACCCCGGCGGAGTTGAGCCCGGTCTTGGCGAGCATCCCGGCCTCGGCCAGGGTGAGCACCGTGTGGCCGCGCTCGTCGGTCGTACGCAGCAGCAGCATCGCGCCGCGCTGGTCGGGATGCCAGTCCCAGTTCTGCCCCATGAGCAGGTGCCCGTCCGCGGTGTGGGTGCCGAGCACGCCGACCGCGGTGCACCCCTCCGGTTCGGGCGCCGGGTGGCCGTACAGCAGCTCGGTGCGCGCGTTGAGGGCGTACACCTCGGCCGGCGGCACGCCGGCCCCACGGGCGACCCCGTCGAGCATCACCGCGACCCGCGGGTGGTGGTCGAGGGTGGCGCGGCGGAACGCCTCCCCCGCCGCGGCCACATCGCCGGCGTCCAGTCCGGCCTGGTCGCGGAACCGTCGGCGGTAAACGTCCAGATTGGTCCGGATAAGGTCGCGGGCTTCGGCACCGTACGCCTGCCCGATCTCCTCCGGTGTCCCCGCGACGCTGACCAACGGCAGCATGCCGCCACCCTACCGCCGCCGCGGTGGAGGGACCCGGTTCCGGAGGAGCCTGCTCCGGACGGGCCCCGCCCGGGCGGGTGGCCCGTCCGCCGTCCACCGGTGTCGACAGGGAACCTCCGGCGCCTATGCTGAGCCCATGACCGGGGGCGTGGACGACTCGTGCGTGCTGCTCGACGGACCGTGGACACACCGGTTCATCCACGCCAACGGCAGCCGGTTCCACGTCGCGGAGATGGGCACCGGCCCGCTGGTGCTGTTCCTGCACGGGTTCCCGGAGTTCTGGTGGGCGTGGCACCGGGTGCTGCCGGTGGTGGCCGAGGCGGGGTACCGCGCGGTCGCGGCGGACCTGCGCGGCTACGGCGCCTCGGACAAGCCGCCCCGGGGGTACGACGGCTACACCATGGCCGCCGACGCGGTCGGCATGATCCGGGCCCTGGGTGAGCGGTCGGCCGCCGCCCTGGTCGGCAGCGGGTACGGCGGCTTCGTCGCCTGGGCGGCCGCCGCCTTCCACCCGCGGATGGTCCGGCGGCTGGTGGTCACCGCCTCGGCCCATCCGCTGCGGCTGCGGTCGGCGGTACTGGTCGACCCGCGCGGGCAGCTGGTGGCGTCCTCCCCGATGCTGAAGTTCCAGATCCCCCGGTACGAGCACGTGCTCACCCGCAACGGCGCCGCCCTCGTCGGCAAGTACCTGCGGCGGTGGGGCGGCCCGCAGTGGGTCGCCTCGCCCGGGTTCGCCGCCTACGAGGCGGCGTGCCGCACCGCCATGCAGATCCCGCAGGCCGCGTTCTGCGCGCTGGAGGCGTACCGGTGGGCGTTCCGGTCGGCGCTGCGGTTGCAGGGGTACCGGTTCGTGAAGCTCATGCAGCGCCCGCTGAGCACCCCGACCCTGCAGCTGCACGGCGAACTCGACCCGGCCGTGCTGCCGCGTACGGCGATCGGTTCGGGACGGTACGTGATGGCCGACTACGAGTGGCGGCCGCTGGAGCGGATCGGCCACTTCCCCCACGTCGAGTGCCCGGAGCTGGTCGCCGCCGAGGTGGTGCGCTGGCTCAAGGCCAGCTGAGCCGGCCCGGCCCACCCGCGCCCGCGTACGGTCACCCGTGCGCCCCGGTGTGCGTGCCGACCGGCGACGACGCCGACGTGGCCGGCCACCCCGGCCGACGTGCCGGCCGACGCTCAGATGCGTTGCTCGCGCAGGTCGGTGACCTCGGAGGCCGGCACCCACCGCTGGTAGACGCCGTAGTCGAACTCCTCCAGGCCGAGCGCCTGGGCGACCGGGGCGCGGCCACCGGTGTACTCCAGGCGCAGCCAGACGTCGTGCTGGGCGAGGACGATGAACGGCTCGCCCCGCCAGGTGCACACGGTCCGCACGTACGACAGGTTCTCCACCTCGGCCGCCGGGACCTCCCGCACGTACCGGCCCTCCCGCACCTGTGTGAACCCCTCGGCGGGCGACGGCCGGTACAGGCGCACCGTGGCCCCCTCGGGGCTCGCCTCGTACTCGACGCCCCGCCAGGTGGCTACGTACCCGTCGCGCATCACTCCTCCCCGACCCGCACCCACGTCGGACCGTCGGCGTCCAGGCGGGCCACCAGCCGGGAGCTGCCGTCGGCGCCCAGCCGCCACAACTGCGCGCCGTGCGGCAACCGGACACTGTCCACCTTGAACTCCGCGATGACGTCGCCGCTGTCGCTCGGGGCGAACCCGTTGCCGCGGAACGGCGCCCGCTCGATGACCCAGCCCTCCATCGCCGCCATGGCGGCCTCCGTGCGGCCACCGTAGGGGATCCGGTAGAGGCTGGGCACGAACGCGGGCCACCGCAGCACGTAGATCTCGCTCGCGTCCTCGACGAACGGTGACCCCTCGTAGCGCAGCCCGAGACCGCGGATGATCTGCGCCGGGGTGCGCAAGTGGGCGACCTCCGCCGCCCGGTGCACGAACCCGGAGACGCGGTCGTAGGACCGCTCCAGGTACCACGCGACCTGGCTGGGCGCGATCGCCTTCTGCATCATCGGCGGCAGGTCGTTGCCGGTGGCGGACCGGCGCGCCGCCTGGGCGGCTTGGGTGGTGCCGGACTCCCCGGCCTCCCCGGCGTCGTCGTCGAGCCCGACCTCGGTCGCCGACGCGGCGAGCGTGGCGATCTGCGCCGGTGGCAGGGTCACCTCGATGGGAGTGCCCGGGTTGACCGTCAGCGACCACGACGGGTCGGGCCAGGACCGGATAAGCTGGACGAACCGGACACCATGGGCGGGAACCGGGCCGCCGAGGTGGGCGGCGAGCAGCTCCGGTGAGGTGAACACCGACACGCACGGGTTCCCGTCCCGCTTGTCGGTGCGCCACTGGAAGACGGGGTCGCCCGGGCGTACGGCCGGGTCGGCGCCGTCGGCCACCGGGAGGAGGACCTTGGCCAGCAGCAGGATCGACAACGACAGGTCGAGGCCGCCGCCGGCCGCGTCGAGCAGTTGCTGCTCGAGGTCGTTGGCGGGCTTGAAGGCCGGCTGCGTGCCCTTGGCGGTCGCCGGGGCCGACGAGGGCGGTGCCGTCGGCTGCCCGGTGGTGGCCGCTCCCCCACCGGGGGCGGCTCCTCCCGGAGCAGCCGCTCCGGGCGCGGCCGCCGCCGGGGCCGGCGGGGCCGCGGCCGCCCCCTGGCCCACCGGTACGGGTGCCGACCCCGCCCCGGTGGGCGCGTGCGCCCCCGACACCGTGGTCTCCGGCGGGCGTTCCGCCCCGGCGCCGGCGGCCTCCTCCGGCCGCCGTTGGGCGGGCGCCGGCACGCTCGCCCGGCCCAGCGTCTCCGCGCGCTCCGGCGCGGCGGTGCTCGACCGGCCAGGAAGGCGGGCGTCGCCCCGGGCGAGCTGGGACACGTACCACGCCGGCAGGTACCCCTCGATCGGCAGGCCGGGGTTGACCGCGAGCCACCAGTCGAGGTTGGGCCAGGCGGCGGCGAGCTCGTGGAACGGCACCCGTCGGGCGGAGCCGGCGTGCTCGGCCAGGCACGCGCGCATCGCCTCAGGCGAGGTGAAGGCGAGCACGTGGGTCCGACCGCCCACCGTCCAGGTGCCCCAGCCGCTCGGCGCGCGTCCGGCCAGCTCGTCCGCGGAGACCGGCAGCAGCAGCTCCAGTCCGGCCAGCAGCTCGAAGTAGCGCTCCTGGTCGTTGCGGTCCAGGGCCTCGCGCATGGCGACTTCCGCCTCGGTGGCCGGTGTCCAGTCGGTCACGGGCCACCTCCTCACTACGCCACCCGATCCATCGCTGCGCCGTCGGGTACAACCTACACACCGACCGGCGGATCGTAGCCTCCGCCACCGCGGCTCAGACCCGAGCGGGTGGTGTGGTCACTGGAACAGGGCAACGTTGCGCTGCTCGGTGTCGAGGTAGTCCGCCGCGGACTCGTCGAGCGCGATCTTGATGTCGTGCAGGATCGAGGTCAGGTGGGCGGCGGCCTGCCGCCACTGCGCCTGCCGCCGCTCGTACGCCTCCCGCGCCGGCCCGTCCCAGCTCGCCACCAGCGGCCGGGCCTCCCGCTCCAGCTCGTCCAGCTGGCTTCGCAGGGTCTCCACGGCGCGGCCGATGTCGGCGCTGGCCTGCCGCAGGGCCCCGAAGTCGACCAGGAGCACGTCGTCACTCATGCCACACCTCACAGCGGCAGCTCGAGGGGAGGGGGAGCCGAGCGGGCCACGCGGACGGCGGCCTCGGCGTCGCTGGCCCGGTAGCCACGGGCGGCGGCGCGGATCGACGCGGCGGTCTGCAGCAGCGCCCGCTGCAGGGCCGCCTGGTCGGCCGCCCACGCCTGTCGGGCCTGCTCGAACGCCCGGCCACCGGCACCCTGCCACCGCGTGCGCAGGACCTCCAACTGTGTCATCAGGCGGGTGAGGGTGGCCTGCAACACGTCGTTGACCTGCTCGAACCTCGCCGCGGTCCGCTCCATCACGGCCGCCTGCGCCTGCGTGGTCGACACACGTCACCTCCCTGACCGGACCGTCCCAGCGCGACGGCGCGGGTCACGTGCCCGGCGCCGCTCGTCCACTGATCAGGGCCGACCGTAGCCCGCGACCCGCCGCCGCGCACGACTCCACCACGGACCTGTGGACAAACCGCGCCCGTCGGCCGTGGACGGTGTCGGCCGTCAGCCCGTGGCCGGCTCCGTCCGGTGAGCGGCGCGACCCATCGACCTGTGGGCGACCGCGTCACGCCCGCCCCGTGGCGGCGTCCGGGGCCTCGCCGCGCGCCCGGGCCGGGTCCAGGACCGGCCCTGCCGGGATGAGCGCCAGCACCTCCCCCGGCACCCGCACCGGCCTCACCGCCCCGTACCCGAGCAGCTCCAGCGCCTCGGGGGCCACCGGGTGGCGTACCCCCAGGTCGGTCACGAGCTGCACGGACGTCCCGCTGGTCACCAGCACCGCCCGGCCCGGCTCCACCCACACCACAGCCGTGCCCGGCCCGGGCCGCGACGCGCCGGCGGCCTGCTCCGGCGGGGTGGCGCCGACGAGCACGTCCGGCACCTCCGCCCCGTCCCGCACCACCGCGCAGACCACCGATCCCGGTCGGGAACCCACCAGCGGCGGCAGGTCGCCACGGTCCCACCCGCCACCGGAGGGCAGCGCCGCGAGCAGCCCGGTCGGCAGCGTGACGGGGGAGGCACCGTCCTCCGCGGACGCGGCGGTCGCCGCGTCGCTGACCCGGTACCGGTACCCCCGCCACAGCAGGTGCACCGCGCCGTCCCCGTCGGTCGCCAGCAGCCCCGCCGCGTCCAGCAGCCTCCCGCCCGAGGGGGTGGCACCGGTGTGGACCGTCACCTCAGGCGGGCCGGCCGCCGGGGCGCACACGGTCCACGCCCCGGTGACCAGGTCGTCCGCGGGTGGCAGGGACTCCGGGGCGCCCGGGATGCCCAGCACCGGCCCCCGCGGCACGCCGTCCAGCGCCGACCGCGGCACCGTCACCGTGGCCGGCGCGGGGTCACCGAGCACGAGCACGGCCGAGGTGTAGTTGAGCACGGGATGCAGCAGTGGCTCCCGCCACACGTACCGGGCACCGGTCCCGGCCTCGATGATCAGCGCGTGCGGATCCCGCCAGTCGTCGCCGGCCCCGCCACCGGCCAGCCGCGCCCACACCCCCACCGCCCCGACCACGATCGCGGTCACGAGCAGGCCGGCGAGCGTGGCCACGCCGGCGCCGCGCAGCGGGACCCGTTCCGGGTCGGCGTCGTGGGCCACCAGCGCGCAGGCCAGCCGCTCGGTCCCGGGCCGGTACGGCGCCGGGTCGTCCTGCCGGGATGCCATGCGCTCCTACCATGGGTCGGGTCGCGTACCGAGGAGGTTACTGCGTGCCCTCCCGCCACACCCTCCCTGCCGTACACAGTGGGCAGATCGTCGCCGCGCAGGCGGCCGCGCTGGTGTGGCTGGCCGGCGGCGGCCACCCCGCCGCGGCCGGGGCCGCGGCCGTGCTGCTCGCCGCGGCGTTCGGCCGGGTACGGGGCAGGTGGCTGCACGAGTGGGCGCGCCTGGTCACCGGGCTGGCGGTCCGACGGTGGCGGACGACTCCCGACGCGGGTGCGATGTCGACACTGGCGCGCGTGCGCCCGGGGATCCGGGCGGTGGAGGTCGCGCTCGACCGGCCGGCCGCCGGCCTGGACGACGGGTACGGCACGGTGGTGCTGCTCGATCTCGACGACGCCGGGGTGGACGGACAACCGCTGGTGGTGCCGGCACTGCCCGACCTGCCGGTCCAGCTGGTCGTCAGCACCCGCGCGGCCGCCGGCGGGCCGGCCACGGTGGACACGCGTGGGGTCGGACGCCCCGCGGCGGCCGGCACCGGCCCGCCGCTGCTCCGGCAGGTGCTGCTGGCGGTGCGGATCCCGCCCGGCGGTGACGCGGCCGGGTGGGTCCGGGCGGTGACCGGGCGGCTGGCACCGCTGCAGGCCCGTCCCGTTCCGCCCGGTGAGCTCACCGCGGTGCTGGAGGACCTGGTGGGTTCCGGTCCGGTCCACGAGAGCTGGTCCGCCCTGCACGCCGGCGGGCTGCGCCAGGTCACCTACCGGGTCGGCCGGGACCCGACCGGTCCGGGCGCCCCGGTGGTCGTGCCGTTCACGACCACCGCCGCGCTCGCGACCGCGTCACCGGGCGGGGCCGGCACGCCGGTCACGACCACGGTCGGCCTGTGCGGCCGTGAGCTGACCGTGCGGGTGGCCGCCGCCCCGGGCCTGCGAGCGCCGGCACCGGCGGCCGGGCGCGCCCTCCGGCTGGACGGGCAGCACCTGCCGGGGCTCGCCGCCACCCTGCCGCTGGCGGTGGGACCGCCGCACCCCGCGGCACCCGGCCTGGG
>VSBZ01000071.1:0-18618 GCA_047459215.1 Micromonosporaceae bacterium
GTTCGGCACGGCGGCCGCGCTCTTCCCGTGGCTGCTCCGCCGCCGCGGTCATTGCACCCTCCCCGCCGGCGGGGCGCCGGGGACGACCAGCGCCTCCACGTCGATGTCCACCTGCCGGACCTCCAGGCCGGTCAAGCCGCCGACCCGGGCGATGACGTGCTCCCGTACCCGCTGCGCCACCTGCCGCACCGGCGCCGGCCAGGCGACCGACACGGTCATGCGCAGCATCGCCAGCCGGCCGTCGGTACGGGCGTCCACCAGCGGTGCGGATCCACCGGCGCCCCGGCCGACCGGCACGCCGAGCACCCGGCGGGCCACGCCCCCGGCTCCGGCCACCTCGGTGAGGGCCCGCGCCGCGATCTTCTCCAGGACGCGGTCGGCGATGTCGGTACGGCCGCGGGTCGCGGCCGCGTCTGTGCCGCCCGACGGGACGTCGGCGGCCGGGACCGCCGTGCTCATCACCGCCTCCGGCGGCCGGCCAGCTCGCCCAGGTTCAGCCGGCCCACCATGGCGCGGCCGAGCAGGTACCCCAGCACGCCCAGCACGAGCACCAGCAGGAACGCGTCCACGCCGCCGAACCCCCCGGCGAAGCCGAGGGTGACGCCGAAGGCGAGGCCCACGATCGGCCACAAGCGACTTTCGTCCATGCAAGCTCACCCCTTCCGTTCCGCGGGTGGCTCAATGTCCTCGATCCGCACGTCCACCCGGCGCCCGGGGACCACCCGGCGAACCGCCTCCCGCACCTGTCCGGCGACCGTGGACAGGTCCGGGCCGTACCGTGCGACCACCGACACTGACACCACGCCGTCGTGCACGGCGACCCCGGGCACCGTGCGGTGCGGCAGGTACGTGCCCGCGGGCCCGCGCCACAGGCCGGCCACCCCCGGGCAGCCGACCACCGCCTCGGCCACCCGGTCCACGAGTCGGCCCATCTCCTGCGGGTCGCGCAGGTCCGACCCGGACGAGGCGACGGTCATCGGACCCGCGACTCCGGCTGCTCGTCCCCCTCGCCCTCGCCGGGCAGGTGGATGTCGTCGACGGCGATGTTGACCTCGGTCACCTCGAGCCCGCAGATCTTTTCCACCGCGCCGATCACGTTGCGCCGTACGCCCGCGGCCAGGTCCGGGATGGAGACCCCGTAGTCGGTGATCAGGTCGAGGTCGATCGCCGCCTGCCGCTCGCCGACCTCGACCTGGACGCCCTGGGTGGGGCTGGGCGCCGCACCGGGCAGCCGTTCCCGCACCGCTCCCAGCGCCCGGGACACGCCGGTTCCCATCGCGTACACGCCGGGAACCTCCCGCGCCGCCATGCCGGCCACCTTGGCCACCACCGCGTCCGCGATCGTCGTCCGGCCCTCCTCGGTGACCAGCTCACTGGCCCCACCGGGCCGCGCCCGCGTGCCCGCCGGCTCCGTCAGAGGCTGGTCCCGCGTCGGTGCACTCATCACGTCTCCCCCCTCGATGCCAACGGATGGCACCGTGTCCGGACCGCTTCCGATCACCCTGTGCCCACCCGGCCGCCGGCTTACACCTGCTCGCCTCCCCGCCCGCCGCAGCCTCGGGACGTCCGGGCCGGTGCGACCGGGCCGGACGGCCCTTCCGGGCGACGGGGCGGTCCGGCGTACGGTGCGGGCGAGGACGCCGTACGCGGCGCCGGCGGCACGCGACAACGGGAGGGCGCCATGGCAACGCTCCAGTCGCTCCGCGAGGAGCATCGCGACCTGCTGCCGCACCTCGAGCGGTTGCGGGACCTGGCCGATCACACCGGCGACCTCGAGTCCGACGAGCTCGCCCGTCGGATCGCCGAGGCGCACGACTTTCTCACCGGACACCTGTTGCGGCACGCCCGGGCCGAGGAGCGGGTGCTCTACCCGGAGGTCGGGCGGGCCATGGGTGCGGCCGAAGCGACCGCCACCATGAGCCGTGACCACGCGGAGGTGGAGCGGTTGACCGGCGAGCTGGGGGAGCTGCGCGACCTCCCCGCCTACACCGCGGCGCACCGCCGGACGCTGCAACGGGTGCTCTACGGGCTGTACGCGCTCGTCGGTGTCCACTTCGCCAAGGAGGAGGTCTACCTGCCGCTGCTGGAGGAGAGACTCTCCCAGGAGGACGTTGACGGGATGATCGCCGCCATGCACCGGGTGGCGCAGGAATAAGCGGCGCAGAGCCGAAGGGAACCGCGCCGGGTGGGTCGGCGGGAACGTCCGCGGCGCGCGCGATGTCGCGTCCTGTACCGGCGTGCCCGCCGCTGCTACCAGGTACCCGGCGCGGTAAAGTGTCACCGCGCCACCAGGTGTACCGTCGCGGCGGAGCCGGGGGGTGAGCCGGACGGTTCGGGTCGGTTCACACCTAGCAAGCTTCGGGAGAAACAGTGCAGCAGACGCAGACGCAGCCGGTGACCCGAATAGAGTTGGTCGACCACATAGAGTCCGCCTTCGCCGCCGGTCCGGCCAGCCGGAGCGACCTGCTCGCCGCCGCCGCCGCGAGCCACGCCCGGCCGGAGGTGATCGAGGTACTGCAGCGGCTGTCCGACACCCAGTTCCGCACCGTGCGGGACCTGTGGAAGGAACTGTCGGACGTGCCGGTCGGCGCCTGACCGCCGTCCGGATCTCACCCGCCGGCCCGGCCGGCGGCCCACGCGCGGTTGAGCAGTGCCACCACGTCGTCGTCGGTGGTCTGCGCGAAGTCGATGTACCAGGAGCCCACTGACCCGAAGTACTCTTCGGCGCGCACGTACACCACCGCGTCGGCGTCCTCCAGGGTCTCCACCGCGTCCGCAGCGCACACGGGAGCGGCGAAGATCAGGTGCTGCGGTCCGCGACGTCGCAACTCTGCCAGCGCCGCCCGCGCCGTCACCCCCGTCGCCAGGCCGTCGTCCACAAGCACCACCAGCCCACCGGTGACCGGCGGCGGCGGCCGGTCCCCGCGGTACCTGGCCAACCGACGCTGCACCTCCGCCCGTTGATGCTCGACCTCCGCGGCGAGGTCGTCCTCGGTGAGGCCGGCCCGGGCCAGCACCTCCCGGTTGAACACCGGCGGCCCGTGCTCGGACACCGCCCCGATCCCGAACTCGGGATTGCCCGGGAACCCGATCTTCCGTGCGACCACCACGTCGAGGTCGCCGTCGACCGCCTTGGCGACCTCGGCCGCGACCACCACTCCTCCGCGCGGCAGACCCAGCACGAGGGGCCGTTGGGTGAGGCCGTGGTCGCGCAGGTACGCGGCGACCCGTGCCCCCAGGCGCCGGCCCGCGTCCACACGGTCGACGAACAGGTCATACCCCTCGGCGACCATCTCCGCCTCCTTTCCGCGGCCGGTCCGTCGTCCCGTACCCGCGACGTGGGCGGTTGACTCCCTCCGTCTCCGATCCCACCACCACGAGGCCGGCCTGTACAGCCGACGCGACGCCCCCGCGGCACCGGTCGTGGACACCGGTGGCGGGCACGTTCCGGATCCCCGGACGTGTGACCCACCGCAGCTCCGGGTCCCGCAGGTGCGACCGATCACAGCTCCACGACGGCGGGGGCGCCTATTCTCGTACATGTGTACGAGAAGATCCTGGTGACGTCGACGTCGCAGATCTCCACCCTGCTGGACCATGCCGCGCCCCCGCCCACGGTGACCCTCACGGTGTCCGGGCAGCGGGTGCCCGCGGCGCTGCTGGTGTGGGGCAAGCCGCCCGACGGTGCCTGGGTCGCGGGTGTGGCCTACCTGAGCCGCACCTGGCACAGCCGGGCGCTGGTGACGATGTGGGTGCCGGCGGCCGCCCTGACCCCCCGCCAGCACACCGACTACCGCCGGGTCCCCCGGGTCCGCCTGCGTCGCGACCGGGGACGCTGGCCCACCCTGCCACCGCGCTACCCGGGCGCGGGACCGGAGTGGGTCGCCGTCCACCGGCACATGGACTACCCGGGCCTGTGACGCCATGGACCACCGGGCCCGGGACGCCGCGGCCCCGACGTGCCGAAGAAATTCGCGGCCGGGCGGCATCGACGTAGACGCCGGTGGGCAAGGGTAAAGGCGAGAAGGCAACTACGGGGAGGTTCGCCATGATCACCCGAGACCAGATCCCGAACCTGTTGGGCCACACCGCGTACGACCAGGCCCACCACAAGCTGGGCCGGATCGGGCAGGTGTTCGTCGACGACGACACCGGTGTTCCGGAGTGGCTGACCGTGCAGGCCGGCCTGTTCGGGACGAAGGAGTCGTTCGTTCCGGCGCAGGCCGCCGACCTGCGGGGCGACGAGGTGCTGCTGCCCTTCCCGCAGGAGCAGATCAGGCAGGCACCGAAGGTCGAGACCGAGGACGGTCACCTCTCGCCGGCTGCGGAGGCCCTCCTGTACGACTACTACGGCCTGCAGTACCAGCCGTACGCGCCGGCGGCCGAGGAGGCGCCGGTGAGCGAGGCGTCGGTGAGCGAGGCCGAGGAGGCGCCGGTGGCCGCGTTCGGGGACGTGACCGAAGTCGAGGAGGTCGAGGAGGCGCCGGCGGCCGAGGAGTTCCGGCGCGAGGCCGAGGAGTCCCGGCGCGTCGGTGAGATGACCCGCCACGAGGAGCACCTGCGGATCGACAAGGTGCAGCGGGAGTCCGGCCGGGCACGGCTGCGCAAGTACACCACGACCGAGTACGAGGAGCACACCGTGCCGCTGCGGAAGGAGCGGGTCCGAGTGGAGCGGGAGCCCATCTCCGAGGAGGCCCGCATGGAGGCGGCTGTGGCACCTGAGGTGTCCGAGGAGGAGCAGGAGATCGTCCTTCACGAGGAGCGGCCGGTGGTCTCGAGGGAGAACGTCCCGGTCGAGCGGGTCCGGATGGAGAAGGAGTCGTTCGTCGAGGACGAGACGGTCGGTGGCGAGGTGCGCCAGGAGCACATCGAGAGCGAGACCGAGTTCACCGGCCCGGCCGACGAGGAGTGGCGGGGCTGACCGGTCGGTGGCCGGCGCCGGCCCCGCTCACAGGTTGAGGAGAATCGACCGCGCCGTCCCGCCCAGGATCCGGTCCTTCTCCGCTTCCGGGACCGCCGACGACGTGAGGGACGGGACGGCGCGGTTGCTCGAGCCCAGCAGGCGGGGGAAGCCGCCGCCCGTCACCATGTGGTCGGCGCCGGCCAGGGTCGCGCAACATCGCCAGGGTGTGCGGCCCGAACGTCACCGTGTCGTAGCACGGCGCGTCACATAGACGCGGGGCAGCTCGTCGATGCGCGGTTGTTCGCGACGTCGCGCCAGCCGTTGTCCAGCCGCTCCATCAGCCACGGCACCGTGCCTCCGGCGTGCGCGATGATCCGACGGACGCGGGGGAAGTCGCGGAAGATGACCGCGTAGCACATCCGCGCCACCGCCAGGGTGGGGTCGAACGGGAACGTCACGGTCGGTCCGAGCACGTACTCCCGCAGCGCCTTCTGGCCGGTCGCCAGGATTCCCGGGTGCAGCAGGGTGCGGCGGTCTCCCGCCCACCGGGTCAGACCGGTGGGAGACGGTAGGTCCGGCCCGGCACGCCCCACTCCCCGCCCGGCGGCCGCAGTCCCGCGTCCATCGCCCGCAGGCACGGCCGTCCGATGTGCGCGTACACCACCCTCCGTACCCCGGCCGCGGCGGCGTCGACGGCCGTGTGCGTCACCGCGGCGTGCCCGCCCACGCCACCGCGGAACCGGATCGGACGGTCCCACCCGGCGGCGTCGGCGAACATCAGGTCGGCGCCCGCGGCCCACGGCGGGAACGTCCAGAACTCCGGTGCCCACACCGCCAGCCGGCCGCCCGTGCGGATGGCGTACCCGTACGTCGGGTGCGACGTGTGCGCCACCGGGTGCGGCGTGATCTCCAGCCCGGGCGCGGAGAAGTCGGCGACGACCGGCACCAGCCCGTACCGGCCGGCGAGGCGGCGCAGCGCCGACCGCAGCTCGGCGCGCTCGTCGGTGACGAGCCACGCGTCCGGGCGTACCGGCGGCTCGGCGCCCGGGCCGCCGTCGATCACCACCCGCCGCCGGGCGGCGCGCACCAGCAGGCCGGCCGGCGGGTACCGGGGCGAGTTCATCGCACCGACGCCGAGCAGGGTCAGCCGCAGCACCGCGTCACTGTACGGCCGCTCCACCGCCGGCCGGGTGCATTCGGCGGTCACTCACTCCGTGGCGAGCGCGTGGACGGTGGCGAGCAGGACGTTGGCGCCGTTCTCGACGTCCCGCCAGTGGGTGAGCTCGGCCGGCGAGTGGCTGCGCCCGTCCACACTCGGCACGAAGATCATCGCGGTCGGGGCGAGCCTCGCCAGGTTCTGGGAGTCGTGCCCGGCGCCGGACGGCAGGCGCAGGGTGCTCAGGCCGAGACGGCCGGCCGCTTGCTCGATGAGCGTCTGGATCCGCTCGTCGAGCCGGACCGGGTCGGTGATGCTGTCGCGGCGGTAGGCGACCTGCACCCCGTGCCGCGCCGCGGCGCGTTCCGCCTCGGCGACGATCGCGCGCTCCAACGCGAGCAGCCGGTCACGGTCGGGGTCCCGGAAGTCGAGCTGCAGCCGGCAGGTCGCCGGCACGACGTTCGCGGCGCCCGGTTCAACGTGGACGATACCGCAGGTGGCGACCGCGACGTCACTGATCGAGGCGGTCAGCTCCGGCAGCCGGAGCACGAGGTCGGCGGCGGCCCGCAGCGCGTCACGCCGCATCCCCATCGGGGTGGTGCCGGCGTGGTCGGCCCGACCGGTGAACGTGAGCTCCCCACCGCCCAGGCCGACGATCCCGGTCACCACGCCGATCTGCACGCCGCGGCTCTCCAGCACCGCCCCCTGCTCGATGTGCAGCTCCACGAACGCGTACACCGACCCCGGCGCGACCGCGGTCCGGGTGGCCGCCTGCGGATCCAGGCCCGCCGCGGCCAGCGCGTCGACCAGTCGGTCCCCGTCCCGCCCGCGCAGCTCCGCCAGCTCCTCGGGCCGGTAGTTCCGCACCAGGGCGGTGGACCCGCACAGGTGGTGGTAGTTGCCCTCCTCGTCGGCGAAGATCGCCACCTCCACCGGACGGCGCAGCGCGACCCGCTCCTCGGCCAGCCGGCGGGCGACCTCCACGGCGGCCATGCTGCCCAGCGCACCGTCGAACGCCCCGCCGTTGGGGACGCTGTCCAGGTGCGAACCGGTCCACACCGGAGGGCCGTCGGGCTGGCCCGGGGCGCGCAGGAAGATGTTGCCGATCCCGTCGGTGCGCATCGTCAACCCGGCCTCCGCCGCCCGCTCCGCCAGCCAGGCGCGGGCCTGCCGGTCGGCCTCGGAGAAGCTCGTCCGCGTAATCCCGCCCCGCTCGTCCGCGCCGAACCGCGCCAGCTGCTCCAGGTCGCCACGCAGCCGGTCGATGTCCACCCTCAGGTCCATCCGCCCCTCCCGGTGTGGTGTCCGGCTTCCCGGTGTGGTGTCCCGGCCCTCAGACGTCGATGGTGACCCGCACGGTCACGGTGTCACCCTCGTCCACCTCCTCGGCCCGGCGGACGTCCGCCCGCAGCGGCACGAGGTAGCGGCCGTCCTTGGGGAACAGTGACGTGGTCCAGACGGTCGAGCCGATCCGGGCGGTCACGGGGATCACGCCCCAGCCGTAGCTCACCTCCGGGGACGCCTCGGCCACCAGGCGGCCCTGCGGCTCCGGCATGGTGACGAAGTACCAGGGCGCCGGGCCCCCCAGTACCAGACCTCGCCGCTGAACTCCAGCTCCATCGGTCCACGATACGGGCCGAACCGGCGCCCGGGCGACCCGCGCTCAGCCAGCGCGGTGCCGTCCACGTCGACCGCCAGCTCGCCATCGACGGTCGGTACGGGCGCGCCGGCGGGCACCCCCGCGGCGTTGACCCGGGCGGCGACCGCCCGGCCCGCGGCGAGCCGCTCCGCCCCGTCGTCGACCGCCGTGGCCACCCACCGCTGACGCGCCCATCCCTCACCGTCACCCGCCCGCCGGGCAGCCCGTCGCCGACGTCACTTAGCCTCCGGGTGGTGCCGATGACCTTTCCCACCCACCCGGCCGCGGTGGTCGCGATGAAGCTGTGGCGACCCCGCCGGTTCGACGGGGTCGCGCTGGTGCTCGGCGCGATGGCGCCGGATCTCGCGTACGTGGTGGACGGCTCGGGCCTGCCGGTGTGGCCGTTCTCGCACCAACCGCTGGGGATGATCGGCTGGAGCCTGCCGCTCGTGGTCGCGGGTACGCGGGTGGTGCGCTGGGCCGCCCCGGTGGTCGCCGCCCACCTGCCTCCGGGCGGCCCGCTCGCGTTGCGCGACTACGGCGCGGTACGGGCCGCCCGGCACCGTTGGTGGATCACGGCGTACTGCGCGCTCCTGGGCGCCGGCAGTCACCTGGTCCTGGACCCGGTGGAGACCCGCGTCGCCGCTCTGGACGCCGTGCTGGACGTCGCCGGAGCCGCGGTGATGCTGGCGATCATGGTGCACGTCGGCCGGCGGAGGCTCATCCGCGCGTGGTACGGCGACCCTCCGGCACTGCGCCGCAGGCCCGTGCTGTTCTGGGGAGTCGCCGGCGCGGTCGCGCTGCCGGCGATGGCGGCGACCCCGTTCCTGCCCGCCGCGCACCTGCCGCACACCACCGGGGTCCGCGTCCTGTGCGCGGTGGCCGGCGGACTGCTCGCCGCGGCGCTCGCGGTGTCCCTGCGCAACGGGCGGTCCCGTCCGTGCCCGGGTGCCGGCATGAATTCGCTCGAGCCCACCTCGCAGACGGCGTAGGATCCGACGAATCACGGGTCGCGGTGCTGCCACGGCGGCGGGGCGTCGCCGGGCACACGCTGCGGTGGCCCGTCGGCGTCGCACCGCGGCCGGGCCGGACACCGGGGGAGGGGGCACTGTGGACATCGGGATCGCCGTCTTCACGGGCTCGAACGGCCTGGCACCGCAGGACCTCGCCCGGGCGGTGGAGGAGCGCGGGTTCGAGTCGCTGTTCTACGCCGAGCACACCCACATCCCGGTCGCCAGCCGGCGCAGCGACGGCCGCTCGACCCGGGACTACGCCGACACGTACGACCCGTTCGTCGCGCTCGCCGCCGCGGCGGCGGTGACCACCCGCCTGAAGGTCGGCACCGGAATCTGCCTGGTGACCGAACGGGACCCGATCATCACCGCGAAGCAGGTGGCCAGCCTGGACCGGCTCTCCGGGGGTCGCTTCCTGTTCGGGGTGGGTGCCGGGTGGAACCGCCTGGAGCTGGCCAACCACGGCACCGACCCGGGGACGCGGACGGCGCTGCTCGCCGACCGGGTACGGGCGATGCGGCGGATCTGGACGGCGGAGGAGGCCGAGTACCACGGCGAGTTCGTGGACTTCGACCCGATCTGGTCCTGGCCCAAGCCGGTCCAGCAGCCGCATCCGCCGGTGCTGGTGGGTGGCAACGGCCCGGGGGTGGAGGACCGGGTGCTGTCGTTCGGCGACGGGTGGTTCCCGCAGTGCGGCCACTTCCGGGACGTGGACGAGCTGGCACGGCGGGTCACGCAGCTGCGCCGCCGCGCGGACGAGATGGGGCGGGGACCGGTGTCGGTCACGCTGTTCGGCGTGCCGTACGACCGACCGTACCTGGAGACGTTCGCACGGATAGGGGTCGACCGGTGCCTGTTTCCCATCAAGGTCGAGTCCGCCGACGACACCCTGGCGACGCTCGACTGGCTGGCGCACCTGCGCCCCTGAGGCCGACCGCGGACGAGCGCACCGGCGGCCCTGACCGGTGCCCGGGCCTCGTGGTCCGCACCGGGATCTCGTGGGCCGCCAGGGACTCGAACCCCGAACCAATGGATTAAAAGTCCACTGCTCTGCCAATTGAGCTAGCGGCCCGTACGATCAGGCTACCCGGCCCGGCCGGCGGCCGGTGGGCGGCGTCACGCGCCGCGGGCGCTCCGTTACCGCACGGTAGGCGACCCGGCCGGGTGGTCCGGCGGTCACCCGCTCTCGCCGGCCGGCGCTGCCATCGGTGGACCGATGAGGTCGCATCCCCTCCGGTGCGCCTCGTCCACCAGCGGCCCGAGGTCCGGCGGCACGACGGCGGCGACGGGGGTGCGCCGGCGTGCCGGCGAGCCGGTGGTGGAGAGCTCGTCGAAGCCGCCCGGGTCAGGATCACCAGCATCCGCGCCGTCGGCGACTCGACCCGGAAACTGTGCGGGCGCCCCCGACGGCGCCCACACGAAGGAGCCCGTGGCGGCGTGCATGGCCACACCGCGGACCCGGAGCAGCACGTCGCCGCCGGGTACGTACCAGGCCTCGTCGTGGCGGTGGTAAGCGTGGAGCGGCGACGACGGGCCACGCGGGTACACCTGTTCGAGCGCGGTGAGCCGGCCGCGGGTGGCCACGCCGGCGGCCTGACGGTGACGAGGTTGTCCAGGCGCCACAGGGCCACGCCCTCGTGCGGGTTGCTCCCCCACCGCCTCCACCAGGCACACCGGCCCTCGACGCCGGCGACGAGGGGTGTGACGCTGTCCTGCTTGCCGTCGACCTGGACCGGGGCGCCGGCCAGCGGCTGCGTGCCGCCCTGGCAGCTGGTGCCGGGCCGCGGGCCGCTCTTCGGAGAGCGGACGCGTCGCCATCGACGTCTTTACATCGAGCGTGATCGTTCTCTCTCCAGATCTGCATGGGTGGATCCCCACCGTACTGTCCCGATCCCGCGGCCCACCGCTGCCAGCGGCTCGGGGACGTCCCGCCGGCAGGAGCGGGCAGCTCCCGGACAGTCCGGGGACGGGCCGTGACGGAGAGTGCTGTCGTGGTCGAACCGGACCTGCGTCCCTAGGGGCGCGGCTCAGCAGCCCACCGCGGGGGGAGGTGGTCCGAGCCGGCGACGCCGTGCCCGCCGGATGAAGGTCGGTACAGTGGGATCCACGGGGGCCGGTCCGGCGGCCGGTGCAACCCTCACCACCTCGCAGGAGCCGGATTGCTACGCGATCGCCGTTATCCGTTGTGGGCGAAACTGATGGTCATCATCGGTGCCGTGCTCCTGCTCTCCAGTGGCACCGCCCTGGCCGGCGCCAACGTCCTGCTTAGCCGGTACGACGACAACATCCAGCGGGCGGAGCTGCTGCCGCGGGACGAGTCGGAGGAGGAGCCGGGCAGCGACATCACCGGACCGCTGAACATCCTGCTGGTCGGACTGGACACCCGGCCGAGCCGTCCGGAGGAGCCGCCGCGTTCCGACGTAATGATCATCGTCCACGTACCGGCCGACATGCGCAGCGCCTACCTGATCTCACTCCCCCGTGACACCCTGGTGGACATCCCGCCGTTCGAGCCCACCGGGTTCCCCGGCCAGCAGCGGGTGAAGCTGAACGGCGCCATGGCCGAAGGCTCCCGGCAGCTGCCCGGCGAGGAGCTGCCGGACATCGCGCGCGGCTTCCAGCTGCTGTCACAGACGATCAGCAACCTCACCGGCATTGAACGCTTCGACGCCGGCGCGGTCATCAACTTCACCGGGTTCACCGACATCGTCGACGCGATGGACGGCATCACGGTCGAGCTCGACGAGGTGATCGTCTCCCGTCACCGCCAGCCCGACGGCCGGCACCGGGGGGTCCTGGCCGACGGCTCCGGCTACTTCGGGCCGCAGATGGTGTACGAGCCCGGCACCCCGCCGTGCGGACCGGCCGACGACAAGGGCAGGTTCACCTGCGAGCTCAACGGGTGGCAGGCGCTCGACGTCGCCCGCCAGCGGTACGGCGTGGAGGACGGCGACTACGGCCGGCAGCGCCACCAGCAGGCGATCCTCGAGGCCATGCTGGAGAAGGCGGTCAGCCGGGACATCGTGACCAACCCGCTCGCCCTGGACCGGGTCCTGCGGGCCGCCGGTGACGCGCTGCTGTTCGACGGCCGCGGCCGCCGCCCGGTGGACTTCGCGTTCGCCCTGCGGCACCTCCGGCCGGGTGACCTGGTGACGGTGCAGGTCGACGCCGGCAGCGTGGTCGAGGGCGGGGTGTACCGGGGCGAGCAGCTCAACCCTCGCACGTTCGAGCTGTTCGCGGCGCTGCGGGAGGACCGGCTCGCGGAGTTCCTGCTCAACAACCGCGACCTGGTGTCCTGACCACGCGACCCGTACGCCCGTGGCCGGGATGCGACCGTGCCCACCGGTGACGTAGCGTGCTGCCATGAGCCTGTCGCACCGACTGCGGGCGCGCCTCCGGCGCTTCCTGGAACGGCCCGGCACGACCGTGGACCTCGCGCCGATGCGGGCGCTGCTGCCGGAGATCGAGGCGCAGGAGAGCCGGCTGGCCGAGCTCGACGACGCGGCCCTGACCGCCGCCGCGGGCGAGGCGACGGCGCTGGTGGACATCTGCGCGATCGGGCGCGAGGCCGCGCGGCGGGCGCTGAACGAGCGGGCTTACGACGAGCAGTTGCTGGGCGTGATGGCGCTGCTGGACGGGCACGTGGCGGAGATGGCTACCGGGGAGGGAAAGACCCTGGCCGCGGCGATCGCCGCCTACGGGCACGTCCGCCGCGGCAACGGGCCGGTCCACGTCCTGACCGTCAACGACTACCTGGCCCGCCGCGACGCCGAGTGGATGGCCCCGGTGTACCGGCTGCTGGGCCTGACGGTCGGCTGGGTGTCGGAGACCATGTCGCCGGAGCGGCGGCGGGAGGCGTACGCCTGCGACGTGACCTACGCGTCGGTGAGCGAGGCCGGCTTCGACTACCTGCGCGACCAGCTGGTGTACGACCGGGCCGAACGGGTGCAGCGCCCGCTGTCGACCGCGATCGTGGACGAGGCGGACTCGATCCTGATCGATGAGGCGAAGGTGCCGCTGGTGCTGGCCGGCACCTTGGACACCGGGCCCGACCCGCTGCACACCGCCACCGCCCTGGTCGCCTCGCTGCGGGAGGGCATCGACTACGAGGTCGCCGAGGACGGCCGCAGCGTGGCGCTGACGGCCGAGGGCACCGCGGCGGTGGAGCGCGCGCTCGGCGGCATCGACCTGTACGCGGAGGAGAACGCGGCGCAGCTGTCGGCGGTGAACGTCGCCCTGCACGCCCGCGCGTTGGTGCACCGGGACGTCGACTACATCGTCCGGGACGGCAAGGTGCACCTGGTGGACGAGTTCCGGGGCCGGATCGCCCACCGCCGCCGGTGGCCGGACGGGCTGCAGGCCGCGGTGGAGGCGAAGGAGGGCCTCGCGGCCACCGCCGACGGCGAGGTGATGAACACCATCACGATCCAGTCCTTCCTGCGGCTGTACCGGACGGTGTGCGGCATGACCGCCACCGCGGTGCTGGTGGGCGACCAGCTGCGCGAGTTCTACTCCCTGGAGGTGGCGGTGATCCCGCGGCACCGCCCGCTCATCCGCGTCGACGAGCCGGACCGGGTGTACGCCAGCCGCCAGGAGCGGGACGCGGCCCTGATCGACGAGGTCGTCCAGTGCCACGCCACCGGGCGACCGGTGCTCATCGGCACCCTGGACGTCAAGGAGTCCGAGACCCTCGCCGCCGCGCTCCGCGAGGCCGGTGTCCCGTGTGTGGTCCTCAACGCCAAGAACGACGCCGAGGAGGCGTCGATCATCGCCGAGGCGGGCACGTACGGCCGGGTCACGGTGTCGACCCAGATGGCCGGTCGGGGCGTGGACATCCGGCTCGGCGGCAGCGACCAGTCCGACCGGGACCGCGTGGCCGCGCTGGGCGGGTTGTACGTGATCGGGTGCGGTCGGCACGACAGCCGGCGGGTCGACGACCAGTTGCGCGGCCGGGCCGGCCGGCAGGGCGACCCCGGCGGCTCGGTGTTCTTCGTGAGCCTGGAGGACGACCTGGTGGTGCGGCACGCCGCGGACATGATCCCGCCGTCGCCGGTCACCCACGCCGACGGCCTGATCGACGACCCGCGGGTCACCGAGGCGGTGGAGCACGCGCAGCGGGTCGCCGAGGGTGTCGGGTTCGAGATCCACCGCAACACCTGGCGGTACCACGTCCTGGTGGAACGGCAGCGGCAGGAGCTGGCCGCGTGGCGGGAGGAGCTGCTCACCACCGACGCCGCGGCCGAGCTGGTCCGCTCCCGGCGGCCGGAGCTGGCCGAGAAGGACCCGGCGGAGCTGGCGCGGATCGCACGCACGGTCGCCCTGCACGAGCTGGACCGGGCGTGGGCCAGCCACCTGGCGTTCCTGGCCGAGGTCCGCGAGGGGGTGCACTTGCGCGCGCTCGGCCGGCTGGACCCGCTGGACGAGTTCCACCGCGCCGCGGTGCCGGCGTTCCTGAAGCTGCGGGCGGAGGTCGAGGAGCGGATCGTCGAGACCGTGGCGGCGAGCGACATCTCCCCGGACTGGCGGCCCACCGACGTCGGGCTGCTGCGACCCAGCGCGACGTGGACCTATCTGGTCACGGACAACCCGTTCGGGTCGGAGCTGGAGCGGCTGGTCAGCTCCGTGTCGCGTCGCCTGCGGTGAGTCCCACGCTCACGCGTCGGCGGGTGGCCGCCGGTTGCGCTTGATCTCCGACCGGCGTCGCTTGGCCGCCAGCCGCCGCTCGACCGCCCCGCGGGACGGCCGGGTCGGCCGGCGTGGGGGCGGCGGCGGCGCGATCGCCTCGGCGAGCAGCTCCGCCAGCCGGGCCGCGGCGGCACGCCGGTTGAGCAGCTGGGAGCGGTGCTCGGAGGCGGCGACGGTGAGGACCCCGCCGACCAGGCGGCTCCGCAGCCGGCGCAGCGCCCGGGCCTTCAGGTGGTCGGGCAGGGCGCTGCTGGCGGCCACGTCGAAGCTGAGCTCCACCCGCGAGTCGGTGGTGTTGACCGACTGCCCGCCCGGTCCGCTCGACCGGCTGAACCGCCACCGCAGCTCACCCGGCGGCACCACCACGGCGTCGCCGACCCGCAGCCCCTCCTCCACGCTCTCCAGCATGACCCGCGGGGCGGCCGTACCGGTGGGTCCGGGGACGGCGGTACCGCGGCGCCCGGGTGGCTATGCCGGTACGGGGGACGTGCCGGCACGTCCAGGTTCCCGCACCGGTGCGGCCGGGCGCACGGGGAGGCCGTCTCAACCGCCGACCGTCACCAGGCCGCTCTCGTACGCGAAGACCACGGCCTGCGCCCGGTCACGCAGGTGGAGCTTGGCGAAGATCCGGCCGAGGTGGGTCTTGACCGTCTGCTCGGCCACCACCAGCTCCGCGGCGATCTCCGCGTTGGACAGGCCCCGCGCGACCAGGGTCAGCACCTCTCGTTCGCGCGGCGTCAGCTGGTCCAGGGCGTCCGAGCGCACCAGCGGTCGGCGCGCCCGGGTGGCGTAGTCCTCGATCAACCGCCGGGTCACCGACGGCGCCAGCAACGCGTCCCCGGCCGCGACCACGCGGACCGCGGCCACCAGCTCGGCGGCGGTCGCGTCCTTGAGCAGGAACCCGCTGGCCCCGGCGCGCAGCGCCTCGAATACGTACTCGTCGAGGTCGAAGGTGGTCAGCACGATGACCCGCGGGCGGTGCGTGCCGGGTGGCACGTCGAGCAGCCGGCGGGTGGCCGCCAGCCCGTCCAGCCGCGGCATCCGGATGTCCATGAGCACCACGTCGGGCCGGTGCTCCCGCGCGAGCGCCACCGCCTGCTCGCCGTCGGCGGCACCGGCGACGACCTCGATGTCGCCCTGGGCCGCCAGCACCGCGCTGAAGCCTTCCCGGACCATCGCCTGGTCGTCCGCGAGCAGTACCCGGATCATGCCCGCTCACCCCGCAGTGGGAGGGTGGCGGTGACCTCGAACCCGCCGTCCGCGGTCGGCCCGGCGTGCAGCTCGCCGCCGAGCATCCCCGCCCGTTCCCGCATCCCCCGAAGGCCGTGCCCGGCCTCGCCGGCCGGCGGTGCCCCGTGGCCACCACCGGCGCGACCCGGCGGCGGGTCGTTGCGCACCGAGAGCGTCAGCTCGGACGCGGTCCGCTGCAGACGTACCCGCACCGGCGCACCGGTGGCGTGGCGGGCGGCGTTGGTCAGCGCCTCCTGCACGATCCGGTACGCCGAGACGTCCACCGCCGCCGGAAGGCCGGCCACCGACCCGTGCGTCTCCAGGCGCACCGGCGTGCCGGTGGACCGGATCCACTCCAGCAGCTCCGCCAGGTCCGCCAGGCCGGGCTGGGGTGCCGTCGGCGGCGGACCCTCGCTGCGTAGCACGCCGAGCAGGCGGCGCATCTCGGCCAGTGACTCGCGGGAGATCCGGGAGATCTCCGCGAACTCCTCCCGCGCCGCGTCCGGCAGACCCGTCAACCGGTACGGGGCGGTCTCCGCCCGGACCGCGACCAGCGAGACGTGGTGGGCGACCACGTCGTGCAGCTCCCGGGCGATCCGGGCGCGCTCGTCCAGGACCAGCTCCCGCTCCTTGACCTCCACCAGTTGCCGCCGGGTCCGCGCCTGGTGCTGGACGGCGAGACCCGCCACCGTCCCCAGGCTGACGGGGACGGTCACGGTCGCCAGCACGAGCAGCGGGTGACCGAAGTACGGGGGTTGCCCCGGAGGCTCGACGAGTGGCGCGTCGCCCGGCGCGAGGGGAATCGGGAGGCCGGTCGGCGGCACGACCTGCACGGTCGCGATTGCGCCCGAGGCGGCGACGGCGAGGACCACGGTGAGCAGCCACGCCCAGAACACCACCCCGCGGTCCTGGCTCGCCGCGACCAGGAACAGACCTACCGTCAGCAGCAGGACCAGGAGGGTGGGCGAGAATCCGAGCACCGGCGGCGGTTCCCCGCCGGACGCGACGTCCAGTGTGGGCGGGTCGGGCTGGTTCAGTCGCCACAGCAACCAGATTCCGGCCGCGGTCTCGTAGGCGGCCACGAGCCAGGTCACGCGCCAGGCCAGCAGCGGCCGCCGCAGCGCCAGCAGGACCAGGGCGGCGATCAGCATCGCCACCACGACCCGCAGGACTGCGCCGATCGGGTGGTAGAGGACCTCGCCGACCGCGTAGAGGACCGACCGTCGTGTCAGCCAGAGTCCCGGCTCGTCTGGAAGCGCCAGGCTCAGCACGGCGACGCCGATGAGGAGCGGGACGTGCCACCGCCGGGAGCGCCGCAGCCACCGGAACGGCGGCGGGCGGTCGGGTCCGGTCAGAACGGCGTGGCCCAGGTCCCGCAGGTACGTCCGGACCCGCTGCCGGAGCGGATGTGCCGGTGCGGGAGCGACGTCCGCGCCGGGGGCGCCGGTGTCCACCATGTTCTGATCATCGCGGAGACGCCCGGTCCGCCACATCACACCGGGGAGCCAATCCGGCCTACCCCGGCGGTGCCAGGTCCGCGCGACGGTACGCATCGAGCGATACGCATCCGGCGACATCAGCGTGGCCGCGGCACATCACCGGCCCCGCGCCGCCGCGCGGTCAGCCGGTCCCGCACCGCCGCGTCGTCGCCCGGAACCACACCGGCCCGGCCCCCGCCGTCCGGATCCACGCCGCCGGCGGGTGGGCGACCGACGGGGACGGCTGCCTCGCCGCGCGTCCCGCCGGTGCGGTGCCGCCGGAGGAACTCCGGCACCATGGTGTCGATCGCCTCGCCGGTGGCCCGCAGCGCCACCGGCGGCAGGCCCCGGCGCTCGGCCGCCCACGCCGTCCAGGCCCGCAGCACGACCGGCAGGGTGGCCACGTCCTCCTCGTCGAGGACCGCCCGCCGGTGCACCCAGTCGAGCAGGAACAGGCCGACCACCGCCGGGCTCCACCGCACCGGGTCCCGGTCCGGGGAGTCCTGCGTGAACTCGAGGATGAGGCGGACGGCGTACCGGACCGCCGCCTCGCCGGCCGGGGTGGCGCGCTCCAGCCGCACCGCCTGCGGGGAGTCCAGGAACTGCGCCTCCGCCCGGTCCGGGTCCAGCGGGTCCACCTCGGCCGGCGCCGGGTCGGCCGGCGGCAGCGTGGCCAGCCGGGAACCGACCAGGGCACGGTCGGTGGCGAGCGCCCCGCCGTCCGGCAGCAAGGTCAGCGAGTCGGTGAGGCCGAGGTGGAAGCTCACCCGGGACCTGAACGTGGCCGGATCGACGTCCCGGAACCAGATCAGGTCGTCGGCCTCGGCCGCCGCGGTCAGTCCGGCGAGCACGCGGTCGGCCGGTCGGCTCACCACCAGGTCCTTGACCACGCCGAGGTTGTGGTCGACAAGCACCACCACCGCGTGGTCGGGCCCGCCGACGGAGGGGTCGTCGTAGGCGAAGGACGCCACGTAGCCGGTCTGGTCGCCGTACACGTCCCCGTAGGCCCAGGTCCCCACCGGTCGTACCCGGCCCAGGTGCGCCGACCACGGCGCCGGCGCCGGCGGCACCGCGACCGCACCGTCCGCCTCCGGCACTAGGGAGGCGAACACCGCGCGGGTCGCGCGGGCGGCGGGCGTGCGGCGGCGTGCGGTGGCGCCCAGGAACCCGGAGACGAACGTGCGGAGCGCGTCCGCGCGCGGCGGTGGCGACACCGCGTACACGCCGCCCAGCAACGCGGCCCCGGTCAGCTCCGCCTCCAGCGCGGTGCCGACCGTCACCAGGTCCCGGGCGGCGTGGAGGACCGTGTCGTAGAGGCGGCGCGGCTCGGGCATCCCTCGACCCTACGCGAGCGCGCCGGGTGTGGCGGTCAGCCGCGCGGGTCACCGGCCGGCGGCCTCGGCCAGCGCGTCCCGCGCGTACCCGTACGCCCGCAGCACCGCTCGCAGGGGCGCCAGCACGTGCGCCCGGCCGAGGTCGTTGATCGCCGCGCGGAGCCGGGCCGCCGCCTGGGC
>VSBZ01000072.1:0-18567 GCA_047459215.1 Micromonosporaceae bacterium
CCGCGCGTTCCGGACCCGCGCCGGAGGGGGCAGGCCGCGGCGGTCGCGGTATGTCCACGGCGGTAGGCCGACCGGTGACCCGCCGGGCGTCGGGGCCGACCGCGGTCGGATGGCGCACGAGGGCCGGAGAATGATGCACCATGGGGACACCAGATGGCCCACGGGTCCGTCGGCCCGTCATGCACCAGCACTGGCGGTGCCTGACCTTCCTCCACTGGCGCTACCCGCCCGCGGTGGTCCAGGCCCTGCTGCCCGACGGCCTGGCGGTGGAGACGGCCGACGGCACCGCCTGGGTCGGCCTGGTCCCCTTCGTCATGGACGGGGTACGGGCACCGGGGCTCCCCGCCGTACCGTGGCTGTCCCGGTTCCCGGAAACCAACGTCCGCACCTACGTCCGGGCGCCGGACGGCACGACCGGCATCTGGTTCCTGTCCCTGGATGCCGCCCGGCTGCCCGCGGTCCTCGCCGGCCGTGCGACCTACGGCCTGCCGTACTTCTGGTCGTCGATGTCGGTGCGGCGCGACGGCGACCGGGTCCGGTACGCCTCAAGGCGCCGCTTCCCCGGCCCGCCGGGAGCCTCGTGCCACGTGGCGGTGAGGTTCGGGCGGCCCTGGGAGTCGTCGCAGCTCACCTCCCTGGACCACTTCCTGACCGCGCGCTTCCGGCTCTACTCGGTCGTCGCCGGCCGGCTGGTCACCGCCGAGGCCGAGCATCCGATGTGGGCGCTGCGCCGGGCGGAGCTGGAAGACCTGCGCGAGGACCTGCTGGCCGCCGCCGGGCTACCCCGCCCCGACCACGCACCGGTGGTGCACGCCGCGGAGGGGACCCGGGTGCGGATCGGGCGCTGGCGCCGGGTGTGAGCCGCACGACCGCACACCGCCGGTGCCGGGCGCGGCCTTCCGAGGGACACGCCCGGCCTGGATCGCCGACGGTCGAGATGTCGGGGGGGCGACGCTACCGTGACCGCGTGGTGACGGTCGACGACATCCGGCGGGTGGCGCTGTCGCTGCCGCGCACGCGGGAACACCTGGTCCGGGACCGGGTGAAGTTCAAGGTCGGCCGCATCGTGTACGTGGCGCTGTCGCGCGACGAGCGGTCGATGGGCTTCGCGTTTCCCAAGGAGGAACGGGACGCCCTGGTCGCGTCCGAGCCGGAGAAGTTCTTCCTGCCGCCCCCGTCGGACCTGCGCTACCACTGGGTCGAGGTGTGGCTGGCGGCGATCGACGAGGACGAGATGCGGGAGCTGGTCACCGACGCCTGGCGCATGGTGGTGCCCCGGCGGGTCGCCCGCGAGCACCTTGGCTGGTGAGCCGCCGGACACCCGTAACCGCCGGACACCCGTGACCGGCCGACACCCGTGACCGGCGGACCCCCGTGGCCACCCGCCACCCGTAGCCGGCGGGCAGCCGTGGCCGGCGGGCACGCGCCGCAGGGCGCCCGTGGTCGTCACGCACCCGCGGGCGGTCACCCGTGGCCCGGTCGACACCCCGGGTCGCACCCCGGTACGGGCGCCGCACCGCCGGCGGCGGGTGCGGACGCCGCACCGCCCGGCGGCACCGGGCGGGCGTCGTACACGTGTACTACGCTGACGCCGTGGGTGACGAGGCCGGGATCCTGCACGCCGACCTCGACGCCTTCTACGCGTCGGTCGAGCAGCGCGACGATCCCCGCCTGCGCGGCCGGCCGGTCATCGTCGGCGCCGGGGTGGTGCTCGCCGCCAGCTACGAGGCGAAGGCCTACGGGATCCGCACCGCGATGAGCGAGCGGCAGGCGCGGCTGCTGTGCCCGGACGCGGTCGTGGTGCCGCCACGGATGTCGGCGTACTCCCGGGCCAGCCGGGCGGTGTTCGAGGTGTTCCGGGACTTCACCCCCGTGGTCGAGGGCATCTCGATCGACGAGGCGTTCCTCGACGTCTCCGGCGTGCGGCGCATCTTCGGCCCGGCGGAGGCCGTGGCCCACCGGCTGCGGCGGGCCGTGCGGGAGCGGGTCGGGCTGCCCATCACCGTCGGGGTGGCACGCACCAAGTTCCTCGCCAAGGTCGCCAGCCGGGTGGCGAAGCCCGACGGCCTCCTGGTGGTCCCGCCGGAGGCGGAGACGGAGTTCCTCCATCCACTGCCGGTCGAGGTGCTGTGGGGCGTCGGCCCGGTCACCGCGCGCACCTTGCGCGCACACCGGATCACCACCGTCGGACAGGTGGCCCGCCTCGGCGAGGCCACCCTGGTCGGCCTGCTCGGCGAGGCCGCGGGCCGGCACCTGTACGCGCTGGCGCACAACCGCGACCCGCGGCGGGTACGGGTCGGCCGGCGCCGCGGCTCGTTCGGCGCGCAGCGGGCGCTGGGCCGCTCCCGCCGCTCACCCCAGGAGCTGCGGGCGGTCGCCGCGTCCCTGGTGGACCGCGTCACCCGCCGGATGCGGTCCGCCGGACGGGTCGGCCGCACGGTCGTGCTGCGGATGCGGTTCGACGACTTCACCCGGGCCAGCCGCTCCCACACCCTCCCCGCGCCCACCGCCGCCACCCGACCGGTGCTGGTCACGGTCCTCGGCCTGCTGGACGCGTCGATGCCGGTCATCGAACGGAAGGGCCTGACCCTCATCGGCGTCGCCGTGGCCAACCTCGACGACGGCGGGTTCATCCAGCCCACGCTGCCGTTCCACCGCCGCCGCCACGAGGACCTCGACGCCGCCCTCGACGCGGTCCGCGACCGGTTCGGCTCCTCGGCCGTCACCCGCGCCGCGCTGCTGGGCCGCAACCCGGGCCTGACGGTGCCGGTACTGCCCGACTGACCGCAGCCGCGACCGCCCGCGGCGCCGGCCACCGGAGTGGGCGCCCGCCGCGTGGCATGCTCGTTCCGTGGAGATCCCCCGCAGGATGTGGACGCTGTTCGAACCGGTGCACGCGGTGACCTACTTCGCGCCCGAGGCCCGGCAGCAGCTCGAGGACGCCGGCCTCCGCGGGTTCTGGCGGAGCTACTTCGCAGCCCGGTCCGCCCCGCTGGGCCCAGTCGAGGCCGCCACCGTGGTGGCCGCGTTCTTCAACTTCGCTCCGGCGATGGTGGCCCGGGCGCTGCCGGACGTGTGGCGGCGGGCGGCTCCGGCCGACGTGCTGCGGGCCCGCTCCGCCGGCGCGGCCGCCGCCCTCGCCCGGCTGACCGCGGACCTGCCCGCGGCACAGGTCGCCGAGGCTGCCGACCGGCTGGCGGAGGTGGCGAGCCGGCTCGACCCGGCAGGGCGGGTGCTCGGGGCGGCCAACGCCGCGTTGCCGTTGCCGGACGACCCGCTGGCACGGCTGTGGCAGGTCGCTACGACACTGCGCGAGCACCGCGGTGACGGCCACGTCGCCGCGCTGGTCGCGGCCGGCCTCAGTGGCTGCGAGGTGCTGGTCTGGCGGTCCGCCACCGACCTGAGCCGTGGCCTGTTGCAGCCGAACCGGGGCTGGACCGACGAGGAGTGGGACCTGGCCACCGCCCGGCTGCGCGAGCGCGGCTGGCTGGACGGCGACGGCCGGCCCACCGACACCGGTGTGGCCGAGTTCGACGAGATCGAGGCGGCCACCGACCGCGCCTGCGCCTCCGCCTGGCGCGGCGTGGACACCGAACGGCTGGCCTCGCTGCTGGCCCCGATCGCGCGCGCCTGCCGCTCGCTGCTGCCCGAGCCGAACCCGATCGGCCTGCCGACGACCGGGTGACCGCACGGCTGCGGTCGCGACCGCGTCGGTGTCCCGTGTGGGCGACCGGATCCCCGAACTGACGGTCGCCACCGCCGGCCCTACGGTCGCGCCACGACTCTGCTCGCCGACGTCGTCTCCGCGGTGTCGCGGGGCACGACCGAGGCCATCGATCTCACCGCACCGTTGGCCGCTCCCGTGGAGCGCACCACGAATCACCCGGGACACCCACACGGGACGCACCACCGGTCACCGAGACCCAGCAGGGGCGCGCCACGAACCTGCGGGACGCTCGCGTGGGAAGCGCCACGAATCGCGGGACGGCGCGGCGGGGACACCGACGCCCGTGATAGACCAACGCGTGTGACGTCACCCGAACCGCCCGCGGCCGGCAACGGTTCCGCGGCCCCCGCCACCGCGGCCGGTCCGGCCACGGCCGGCGCGCCGGTCCTCAGCCACCCGCAGATCCTCACGGTGCTCGCCGGCCTCATGCTCGGCATGCTGGTGGCGGCCCTGTCCCAGACGATCGTGGCCACCGCCCTGCCCACCATCGTGGGTGAGCTCGGGGGCCAGGAGCAGCTGGCCTGGGTGGTCTCGGCCACCCTGCTGACCTCCACCGCGTCGACCCCGATCTGGGGCAAGCTGTCGGACCTGTACGGCCGCAAGGTCATGTTCCAGACGGCGATCGGCATCTTCCTCGCCGCCGCAACGGCGGCCGGCTTCGCGCGGGGCATGCCGCAGCTGATCGCCGCCCGGGCCGCGCAGGGGCTCGGGGTCGGCGGGCTCATGGCCCTCTCCCAGGCGATCATCGGCGACGTGGCCCCGCCCCGGGAACGCGGCCGCTACCAGGGCTACATGGGCTCGGTGTTCGGCCTGGCCACCATCGCCGGCCCGCTGCTGGGCGGCTTCCTCGTGGAGCACCTGTCCTGGCGGTGGACGTTCTGGTCGGCCCTGCCCATCGGGGTCGTGGCGATGGTCGTCATCCAGCGGGCGGTCCGGTTCCCGTTCCCGCGGCAGCGGCACGCCATCGACTGGCTCGGCGCGTTCTTCATCGTGGCCTCGACCAGCGCCCTGCTGCTCATGCTGTCGCTGGCCGGTCACCAGTTCCCGTGGAACTCGGGATGGACGTACGGCCTGGCCGCCACCTGCCTGGTCATGCTCGTCGCCGCCGTCTGGCAGGAACGCCGCGCCGCCGAGCCGATCATGCCGCCCCGGCTGTTCACCAACCACACGTTCGTCATCACCAGCCTGGCCGGCTTCGCCGTCGGCATCGCCATGTTCGGGGCGATCATCTTCCTGCCGCAGTACCTGCAGATCGTCAAGGGCGAGAGCCCGACCGCCTCCGGCCTGCTGACCCTGCCCCTGGTGGCGGGACTGCTCGCCGGCACCATCGGCTCCGGACGGATGATCAGCCGGACCGGTCGGTACAAGCGGTACCCGGTCGTGGGCATGCTGGTGGCCTCGGCCGGGCTCGGGCTGCTGTCACTGTTGCACGTGGAGACCTCCCTGGTCGCGGCCGGCGCGTACATGCTGGTGACCGGGCTCGGGGTGGGCATGGTGATGCAGGTGCTCGTCCTCGTGGCCCAGAACGCGGTGGCGTACCGGGACCTGGGCGTGGCTACCTCCGGTGCCACGTTCTTCCGCACGATGGGCGGCGCGGTCGGCGTCGCCGTGTTCGGCGCGCTGCTCGCCCACCGGTTGCGGGACACCATCCCGGCCGCGCTGGCCGACGCGGGCGTGCCGCCGGAGGTCCTCGCCTCGGCCGGTGACGCCACCCGCAGCACCCCGGCGGAGCTCGCCGCCCTGCCCGAGCCGCTGCACACCGCGGTGGTCACCGGGTTCGCGGACGCGTTCCAGACCACCTTCCTGGCGGCGGTGCCGTTCGCCCTCGCCGGGTTCGCGATCGTGCTGTTCCTGCGGGAGATCCCGCTGCGGCGTCACCACGTGCCCGACGCCGAGTGAGACGGCGCCGGTCGGCACAGCCCACCCCGCAGCCAGGGTGGTCAGTACGGGCACGCGGGCGGCCCAGCGGTCAGCGCGGCCACCCGCACGGCCCGGCGGCCAGCGCAGGCACGCGGGCCGCCCGGCCGGTCAGCACAGGCACTCGGGCAGCCAGGGCAACGGGTCGGTGTGGGCTCCGTCGAGCCGGACCTCGAAGTGCAGGTGGGGGCCGGTCGAGTCGCCGGTGCTCCCCACCCGCCCGATCACCGTGCCGGCCCGGACCACGTCGTCGGGGGCGACCAGGATCTCGGACTGGTGGGCGTAGCAGGTGGACAGTTGCCGGCCGTCGTACGTGCCGTGGCTCAGGCACGTGAAGTTGCCGTAGCCACCGTTCCAGCCGGCCTGCATCACCACACCGTCGGCGGCCGCACGGATCGGTGCCCCACTCGGTGCGCCGAAGTCCACCCCGGCGTGCATGAGGTTCTCGCCCGTGATGGGGTGGACCCGCATGCCGTACCCGCTGGTCAGGACGCCGTCGACCGGCATGAGCAGGGTGAAGTCGGACGGCAGCGCCGGTCCCGCACCGTTGGCCTCCTGCCAGGCACGCAGCTGCTCCTCCACCCGGGCCAGTTCCGCCTCGGCGCGCCTGCGTTCCGCCCGCGCGACCTCCAGCGCCTCGGCCCGGGCGTCCACCAGCGCGGCCACCTCGGCGGCGGCCGCCTCGGCCTCGGCGCGCGCCTCGCGCGCGTCGGCGAGTGCCTGTTGCGCGGCGACGCGTGCCTCCTCGGCCCGCTGCCGCGCCCGGCTGGCGGCGGTCACCGCGGCCTCCGCCTGCGCGCGGGCGGCCTGCAGCTGCGCCAGCGCCGCGCGCTTGCGGGCCGAGATCTGGTCGAGGAAGCTGAGCCGGTCCAGCAGGTCACCGGGACCCCGCGCCGTCACCACCGCCGTGAACCCGTACGCGTCACCGCCCATGTAGGCGGCGGCGATGAGCTGGTCGATCTGTTCCTGGGCGCGCTCGACCTCGCGCCGGAGCCGGGCGTGCTCCCGGTCGGCGCGTTCCAGGGCGGCCAGCGCCTGCTGCTCGTCCCGGGCGGCCGACTCGGCCCGCTGCTCCGCCTCCTCGACCGCGGCCCGGGCGGCCTCCAACCGGGCCTCCGCCTCGGGGAGGGCCGCGACGGCCTCTTCGTAGCGTGCGACCGCCTCGCGCTCCCGCTCGGTCGCGTGCGCCAGCGCGTCCGCCGCGCTGGCGACCTCGTCCTCGAGGTCCTGGGCGGCAGCACCCGGCATCCCTGGCAGGGTCGCGAGCGCGACGGCCGCGGCGACCGCGACCGTCAGTCCACGACGGCGACTCACACCGCACCTCCGCACACAGACGCCCGGCACGGAGGTTACCGCGGATGTTGTCCATTCGCACTACTGGCCATGGTCTTTTCGGACAGGTACTACTGACCGTAAAGGGGATGTCACTCGCCCCGCGAACTCACGCCCCCGACACGGTACGTGGACGACCGGACACGTTCCGCGCCGGGCAGCGGCGCCGGTGTCCCGTCGCCCGCCCTCCCGGAACCTGGCCCGGTCGTCACGGGGCGCCACGGACATGGAGGTAGGAGGCGGTCGGCCGGCCGGCCCGTGGGCGCGGTCCCGGCGCGACTCACCCGGCCCGTCCGTCGTCAGTGGACGGACTGCGGCCCGCCGGTCCGCTGGCGGCCCCCCGCCGACGGACGACCAGCTTCCAGCCGGCGTCGGCGAGCAGGACCGCCGGAACCGCGGCGGCCGCCGCCAACCAGCCGACCGACGAGGGCCAGTCGCCGCCGAGGACCCGGGACAGCGGCGGGTTGAGGAACGCCACCAGCAGCGCCGCCTCCACCGCCACCGCGCCGAGCAGCAGCCGGTTGCCCAGCAGGGGCACGCGCCAGGCCGGTTGGATCTCGCTGCGGCACGCGAACGCGTTGGCGAACTGGCCGAGCACGATGGCGGTGAACGCGGTACCGGACGCGACGGCCAGCAGCCCGGGTCCCGGCTGCTCTCCCCACGACCAGCCACCCTCGACCAGCACGAGGGTGAAGGCGCCCAGCGCCACCACGATCTCCGCGAGCCCGAGCACGCCGAGTGCCCGGCCCAGCACGCGGCGGTCGATGAGCCGCCGCCGTGGCGGCGGTCCGCGCATGGTCCGCGGGTTCGGCGGTTCGGCCCCCAGCGCCAGGGCCGGCAGGATGTCGGTGCCGATGTCGAGCGCGAGGATCTGCAGCACCGACAGGGCCGGTGGGAAGGTACCCCCGGTCAGCGCCCACACGAGAAACGGGGCGAGCTCGGCGGCGTTGTCGGTGAGGTGGTACGTCAAGAAACGCCGGATGTTGGCGTAGGTGGCCCGACCCAGCTCCACCGCGGCGACGATGGTGCCGAAGTGGTCGTCCAGCAGCACCAGGTCCGCCGCCTCCCGGGCCACGTCCGTGCCGGACGCACCCATGGCGACACCGATGTCGGCCTCCCGCATGGCCGGCGCGTCGTTGACCCCGTCGCCGGTCATCGCCACCACGTGCCCCCGCCGCTGCAGCACCCGCGCGATGCGCAGCTTCGCCTCCGGGTCCACCCGGGCCACGACCACGGCCCCGCCCTCCAGCAGGCGGGCCAGCTCCGCGTCGCCGTCGGGCAGGTTCCGGCCCTCGACCACCACCCCGTCGGGGCCGAGCAGCCCGATCTCGCGGGCGACCGCGCCGGCGGTCGCCGGATGGTCACCGGAGAGGACCGCAAGCTTCACACCCGCCCGGCGGCAGGCGGCGACGGCGTCGGCGACGTCCGGCCGGGGCGGATCCTCCATGCCGACCAGGCCGAGCAGCTCCAGATCCCGCTCGACGTCCTCGGGGTCGGCGGGCGGGACGGTCACGCCGCCGCGGCGGGCCACCGCCAGCACCCGCAGACCGCGCTCGGCGTACCCGTGGACCGCGCGCAGCGCCGCCTCCCGTACCGCCTCGTCCATCCGGCAGCGCGGGAGCACCGCCTCCGGCGCGCCGTTGACGTGCAGCACGCCGCCGGTGAGGGCGGAGGCGCGGCGCCGGCGGCCGTCGAACGGGTACCGGCGGATGTCCGGATGCGCGTGGTCCGCCGCGGGGACCGGCGCGCCCGCCCGGCAGGCGAGCACGTGCAGTGCCACCTCCGTGGGGTCACCCAGCGGCCGCCACCGCCCGTCCCGCCGTACCGCGCGGCCGGTGGCCGCGGTGACCGCCGAGGCCGCCAGCTCCCGGACCGCCCGCGCGACCGCACCGTCGGCGTGCACCCGGCCGTCGGGCGCGTAGCCCTCCCCGCTGACGGCCGCGGCACCGGCGGGCGTCCACACCTGGACCACGGACATCTCGTTGCGGGTGAGGGTGCCGGTCTTGTCGGTGCAGATGAACGTGCACGACCCCAGGGTCTCCACCGACTCCAGGCGCCTCACCAGGGCGTTACGGCGGGCCATCCGCTGGGCGGCGCGGGCGAGCGACAGGGTGACCGTCGGCAGCAGCCCTTCCGGCACCAGCGCCACCGTCACGCCGAGCGCCAGCAGGAACCCGTCCGCGACGCCGAGCCCGACCGTGACCGCCACACCGAAGAACGCCACCCCGACGGCCACCGCGGTGGCGGCGATGACGGTCACCACCCGGTGCAGCTGACGCGACAGCGGGCTGGGTGGTCGGTGGGTGGCCCTGGTCAGCCGGGTGAGGCCACCCAGGCGGGTCCGCGCCCCGGTGGTCGTCACCACCGCCTCGGCCATCCCGTCGGTGACGTGCGTGCCGGCGTACAGCTCCGCGCCGGCGCCGGCGGGACGGGGCACGCTCTCCCCGGTCAGCATGGACTCGTCGACCTGCAGGCCGGCACCGCGGACCACCCGCAGGTCGGCGCTGACCCGGTCGCCCGGCTCCAGCAGCACCACGTCACCGGGTACGAGGTCGACGGCGGGCACCACCAGCCGGTGCCCGTCGCGGCGCACCGTGGCGCTGCGCGGCATCAGGTCCCGGAGCCGCTCGGCGGCACGGTCGGCGCGGTACTCCTGGGCGAACGAGAAGACCGCGTTGACGACCACCACCACCACGATCGCCACGGCCAGCTCCGGCAGGCCGGCCACGAGCGCCAGCCCGGCGGCCACCCACAGCATGACCGCGAAGAAGTGGACGGCCTGGCGGACCAGCAGCATGACCGCCGGTGGCCGCCGCGGCGGAGGGATCACGTTCGGCCCGTACCGCTCCCGCGCCGCCCGCACCTGCGCCGCGGACAGGCCGGCCGGTGCGGTTCCCTCCGTCGGTCCGGGATCCCACCCCACCGGGCGCACCACCCCCTAGCCGTCCCGGGCCACCCGCCGGCCGGCCGGCCGCCGGTGGTGGCTCAGCTCACCGTACGGCCCGGCTCAGGACGGCGGCGCGGTGCCGGCGACGGCGCCGCCCGCCGCGACCGGCGCCGGAGCCGACGCGGCCCGCTGCCGCTCCCACTCCAGGAACCGGGCGGTCTCCGACAGCAGCGCGCCGGCCAGCCACGACACCACCACCGCGTCGTCGACCAGGCCGAGCGGCCCGGCCAGCAGCTCCGGCAGCACGTCCACCGGCGCCGCCACGTACGCCGCCGCCAGCGCCATCAGCAGCAGCCGCCACCGGGCGCCGTACCGGTCGCGCCGACGCAGCGTCGCCGCCGCCAACCGCGGCACCGCGCGCATCCGTTCGCTCAGGGACGGTCCGCCGCGGCTGGCCGCCCTGAGCTGCCGGGCCAGCGCGACGACGGCGGCGGTCCGGCTCAGCCTCCTGCGCATGGGTCGAGTATCCGCGCCGGCCCGTCGGTGCGGCGGTGCCCGACGGGTCGTCAGTTCGTGGTGGCCGGGGCCGGGCCGGCGTCCGGCTGGGGTAGCGCACTTCCGGCGACGAACTCCTCCCAGCCGAGGTTCCACGCCGTCCAGCCGTTGCCGTGCTCCAGCTGGACCTCGGTCCCCTTCACGATCACCGGGTCGCCGATCTTCGCGCGTTCGAACAGCCACGCCGCGTTCTCCGTGGAGAGGTTGACGCAGCCGTGGGAGACGTTCCGCACCCCCTGGTCGGCGACCGACCACGGTGCGGCGTGGATGAACTCGCCACCCCAGGTCAGCCGCATGGCGTACTCGACCTCGACCCGGTAGCCGTCGGCGGGCCCGAGCTCGGCGAAGGTGTCGAAGACCGTCCTCCGCTCCTTCGACATGATCACCATCGTGCCGGAGGAGGACGGTGTGCTCGGCTTGCCCAGGCTCACCGGCATCGTGCGGACGAGCTCGTCGCCGGAGTAGAACGACAGCTGCTTGGTCGCGTTGTCCACCTCGATCCGGCTGGCGGAGCCGATGGTCACCGTCGCCCGGCGGTCGGTGTCGCCGTACCACCCGTCGCCGGTGGGGTGGCCGTCCAGCGCGATCCGCACGCTGAGCGTGGTGCCCGGCTTCCAATAGTCACGGGCGCGGTAGAAGGCCTGCCGGCCGTCGCCGACCCAGTGCCACACCCCCGGCTGCGGCGGGTCGGTGGTGACGAACATGCGCTTCTCCACCCCGGCCCGGTACTCCTCCGGCACCGGCTCGAGGAACTCGACCACGACCGGCATCGCCACGCCGTACTCCTGCCCGTCCATCAGGTACAGCCCGGTGCCGGTCCGCCGGCCCGGGTTGCTCATGGTGGTGAAGGTGGTCTCGACCGTCGCCTTCTGACCGTCGGATCCGGTGGCCGTCACGGTCGCCGTGTAGGTGGTGTCGGGCTTGAGGGGAACGTCGGGCACCCACGAGGAGCCGTCGGACCGCATCGCGCCGGGGACGGTGTCACCGTCCTCGCTGGACAGCACCACCTCGGTCACCCTGCCGCCGGAGACCGTGGTCCCGATCTCGGTGCTCAGCGGCGCGTCCCGGGTGCCCGGCTCCGGAGTGACGGACAGTCGCACCGGTGCCGCCACGGGAGTTGACGTCGCCGTCGGGGCCACGAACCGCCCCTGCTGCTCCCCGTCGCCGCCACACGCCGCCGACCCGGCGAGGAGCGCCGCCACGGCAGCCAGCGCGATCTTCCTCATGACATCTCCGCCCACACGGATATACACCGCCCACGCCGTCATTCGGTTGTCATGATGCCGGACGACGACCACAGCGCGCGGCAAGTCCGGACAATCGGGCGGGTGGTGCGTCCTACCGCCGCGCCAGGGGCCGGACGTGCCACGGGATGCGCCTCGGGTCGGGACGCTCCTCGGGCCGGACGCGGCGGGCCACGCAGCGGCCGCGCAGCTACCGGCCCGTCGCGCCGCCGCCGCGGGCCCGTCGGACAGCTACGGGTCGGTTGCGGACGTCAACCGTGGAAGCTGCGGGCCGCACGCCGCGGCAGCAGGCCGGAAGCGGCTCCGGCCACGGGCCGCGGACCCGACGCCGGCGGCCTGCCGGCCGGAAGCGGACTCCGGCGGCGGGGCGGCGTCACTCCGCGTTGTAGTGCCCGACCGGCCAGAAGACCGGCAGGCCGAACTGTGGATGGCGGAACCGCCGCACCACACCCTGGACCTCCGGGCTCACCAGGAACCGCTGCAGCGCCAGCGCGCCGGGGAGGTTCACCGTGCGACCCCTGCCCGGCCGCACGACCACCGTGACGACCGGCTGCTGCAGCAGGGAGTCGCCGAACAGCACCGCCCGCATGTCCACCGGGTTCTGCTGCTGCAGGGTGAGGAACGGGTGCAGCCCCCAGATGGTGTACCCACCCGCCTGCGCGGCGGCCTGCACGGCGGCCGCACCGCTCAGGCCACTGTCGACGTACCAGCCGGTACGGTCGGGCTGTCCGGCGGCGTGCCACAGCGTCTCGGACACGTACCAGGGGTTGTCGAGGTTGTTGACCACGAACGGGGACCGCGACCGGGCGATCCGCTCGAAGGCGTCGACCGCGTCGGCGGCTCCCGCGATCCCCGCCGGGTCGTCCGGGGCGGCGATGTAGGCGAAGACGCTGGCGAACACCGCCTGCGGCCAGAACCCGACCCGGTCCTGGACGATCTCCGGCAGCGCGGCCACGCCGAGGTGGGTGACGACGACGTCGAGGACACCCTGGCGGGCCTGGGCGTACAGGTCGGCAGCGTTCCCCACGCTCAGCGTCACCTCGTACGAGTGGGACCGCTGGAACCGGGCGACGAGGCCGTCGAGGAACCCCGCGGTGCGGGTGGCGGCGACGGTCCCGACCCGGACCGTCCCGGTCCGACCGCCCTCCGCCGCCCCGCCCGCCGCGACGGTGGAGGCGGCGGCGGCCGCGCCGGTCAGCGCGGGCGACAGCACGGTGGCGGCCCAGGCGCCCGCGACCACGAGACCGAGCTCCCGTCTGGACAGACCACCACCGTGTGCGGTCAGGGTGGATGGGTCGACCGTCGTCATGGTGCAGACCTCCTCTCCGGTCCGCAGCCGTCGTGCGGCCGGGCAGCCGCCGGGCCACGGAATGAAGCGAGAATCTCACATCAATCGACGTTCCAGTACCGCCGGACGGTCCGAGCGGCACGGGCGACGGCCACCGCCACGGCGGAACGGACCCCCGGGCGGCGGGGCTTCCCGCCCCACACCTCCCGCTGCCCCGGCGGGTTTGCCGCCGGCCGCACCGGGTAGCCAGACCGGGACCGGCGGCCGAGACCGGTGGGGGACGAGCCGATGAGCGAGCACGAGGAGTACCCGGGTCAGACCCTGCGCACCAGGGACCACGACGTGATCCGGTCCTGGGCCATCGACCGTGGGGCGAAACCCGCCACCGTGCCGGGCACCGAGCGGGAGGGCCGTCCCGGCGCGCTGCGCCTGGACTTCCCCGGCTACGCCGGGGGCGACCTCACCGAGGTGAGCTGGGACGAGTGGTTCGAGACCTTCGACCGGCGGAACCTGGAGTTCGTCTACCAGGAGCACACCCGCGAGGGCACCCCGAGCAACTTCTTCCGGCTGGTCCGGGCCGGCTGACTCCGACCGTCGGGGCGGGACGACCCCGGCAGGTCCGGGCCGGCCGGTCCCGGCTGGTCCGCGCCACCCGCGGGCACCACCGGCGGACCGGGCACCCCGGTCTCAGCCCGTGGCGCCCGGCGGGGTGGAGCCGGTCGTGCGTCGCAGCCCGGCCGCCCGGCCCCGGGCCACCACCGCCAGCGCCAGCTTGCGGGACGCCTCGTCGATCATCTCGTCGCCGAGCATGACCGCGCCGCGCGCGCCGCCGGCCTCCGACGTGTGGTGGGCGTACGCCTCCAGGATCAGCTCCGCACGGTCGTACTCCGACTGCGACGGCGTGAACACCTCGTTGGCCGGCTCGATCTGGTCGGGGTGGAGCACCCACTTGCCGTCGAAGCCCAGCGCCGCGGTGCGGCGGGCCGCCGCGCGGAACCCGTCCAGGTCGCGGATCTGGAGGTACGGTCCGTCGATCGCCTGCAGGTCGTGTGCCCGCGCGGCGACCAGGATGCGCAGCAGCACATAGTGGAACGGGTCGCCCGGGTAGTCGGGGTGGAGCGCCCCCACGGCCAGCGTCGGCATGGCCAGCGAGGCCATGAAGTCGGCCGGTCCGAACACGAGGGTCTCCAGCCGCGGCGAGGCCGCGGCGATCTCCTCCACCCGGGCCAGCCCGGCGGCGGACTCGATCTGCGCCTCGATGCCGATCCCGCCCACCGGCAGGCCGAGCGCCGCCTCGATCTGGCCCAGGGTCAGGTCCAGCCACCGCACGTGGCCGGCGTCCTCCACCTTCGGCAGCATCACGCAGTCCAGTGACCCGCCGGCGGCCTCCACCACCTCGACGACGTCGCGGTACGCCCATGGCGAGGTGGCGTCGTTGATGCGGACCACCCGGGTGCGGCCGCCCCAGTCGCCGGTGGTGAGGGCCGAGATCACGTTGCGGCGGGCGGCGGCCTTGGCGGCCGGCGCGACCGCGTCCTCCAGGTCCAGGAACACCTCGTCGGCCGGCAGTCCCTGGGCCTTCTCGATCATCCGTACGTTCGATCCCGGCACCGCCAGGCACGACCTGCGCGACCTCGGTCGGCCCGCCATCACCGCCTCCCTCCGGATCGTCCCACGCCGGTTCACCGTACCCGGCGGCGCCCGCGGCACCGACGATGGCGCGTCAGGGTCGCATCTGGTAAGACCGAGCCGACAGCTCAACGACGGCAGGGAGGCTACCGGTGCGGACTACCGACCAGTACGAAGGGATCATCGCCGAGACCACGGCGGTACCGGTGGGCGGCGACTACATCCACGCCTACCTCGCCCGGCCCGCCGGCCCGGGCCCGTACCCGGGTATGGTGCTGTTCCACCACCGCCCGGGCTGGGACGACTGGTACAAGGAGACGACCCTCCGGTTCGCCCGCCACGGGTACGTGGCGATCTGCCCGGACCTGTACTGCCGCTTCGGCCACGGCACCCCCGACGACGTCGCCGCCCAGGTGCGGGCGCAGGGCGACGTCTCCGACGACCAGGTCGTCGCCGACGGCCTGGCGAGCGTGGCGTACCTGAAGGCGTTGCCCTACCTCAACGGCAAGGTCGGGCTGTTCGGCACCTGCTCCGGCGGCCGCCACGCCTACCTGACCGCGTGCCGCACCACGGAGGTGGACGCGGTGGTGGACTGCTGGGGTGGCCGGGTCGTCATGGCCCCCGAGGACCTCAACGACAAGTACCCCGTGGCGCCGATCGACCTGACGAAGGACCTGTCCTGCCCGGTGCTCGGGCTGTTCGGCAACGAGGACCGCTCCCCCAGCCCGGCCGAGGTGGACCGGCACGAGGCCGAGCTGAAGAAGCACGGCAAGACGTACGAGTTCCACCGCTACGACGGCGCCGGCCACGGGTTCTTCTACTACGACCGCCCCGCCGCCTACCGTGCCGAGCAGGCGGTGGACGGTTGGACGAAGGTCTGGGACTTCCTCGCCCGCCACCTCGGCTGACCCTGGAGGCTCGCATGTGCACGACGATCAGCGACCACGCCGCCGTGACCGGCAGCGGCAAGCACGACGGCGGCTGGTTCCGGGTCGAGCACGCCCACCTCGCCTACGACCACCCCAGCCACGCCGCGCTCGAGCACGCCCTGCTGCTCGACTTCGCCGGCCGGGCGGGGGACCGTCCGGCGCGGCTGGCCGTGGAGCTGTCGCTGGACTCCGCCCGGCGACTGGCCGAGGCGCTCACCCGTACGGTCGAGGCGGCCGAGGCGTACGAGCGGAAGCTGGACGAGCAGGCACGGGCCACCGCCGGCTGACCACCGGCCGCGAGCGCCGGCGGCCGTCGGCTGACCGGTCCACCGGTCAGCCGAGGCTCGCGCGGATGGCCTCGGCCACGGCGGCGGCGCCCATCCGGTCCGCGGTGGCGAGCGCCCGCCGTAGGTACCGTCGCGCCGCGGCCTGGTCCCCCAGGTCGCGACAGACCTCCGCGAGGTCGGACAGGACCGCCAGCCGTACCGCCGGCAGCGGTCCGAGGTCCAGACACGTCGTGAGGTCGTCCCTTGCCGCGACCAGGTCGCCGCGGGCGTGCCGCAACCGGCCACGGGCGTGCAGGACGTAGCAGTGGAACCGGGGCAGGTCGACGTCTGCGGCCAGCCGCTCCGCGTCGGCCAGGTGGCGCTCCGCCCGCTGCAGCTCGCCCTCCCGAGCGAGGCAGGCGCTGAGGACGGCGTGGACGGCCAGCTCGCCGACCCGGTCCCGGTGGCGCCGTACCAGCTCCAGCGCCTCCCGGTAGACGGCCCTCGCCCGGTCGTGGCGTCCGCCCAGGGCGTGGACCTGGCCGAGCCGGTACAGCCCCGTCGCCAGCCGGCGCCCGGCTCCCCGGACGCGCAGCAGGGCGACGCCACGTTCGACCGCCCCGGTGGCCGCCGGGTCGCCCTGCCACGCGGCCACCGAGCCGAGCCGAGTGAGGCACGCCCCGGCCGAGGCCAGGTCGCCGACCGCGGTGAACCGGCGGACGGCCCGCTCCAGCGCCGCCCGCTCGGCGCGGAGGTCGCCGGCGTCGTCGAGAAGACCGGCCAGGGCCAGGTCGATCTCGCCCTGAATCCACCGGTCCCCGGTACCGGCGGCCAGGGCCCGGGCCGCCTCGACGTGGCGCCGGCCCGCCTCGAGATCGTTGAAGCCCATGTGGACAAACGCCAGGCACAGGTGCATGCACGCCTGGCCGTGGGCGTCGCCGGCCGCCTGCGCGGCCGCCAGGCCGTCCAGGCAGCAGTCCCTCAGCTCGCCGTAGCGGCCGGCGACGCGGAGGGCGTAGTCGCAGCTCCACGCCAACGCCCACGCGAACGCGCGCAGGTGCCGGGTGCGCCGGGCCTGTGCGATCAGCGCCCGCAGGTTGGGCATCTCCGTCTGGAACCACGCGTGCGGGTCCACCACCGGCCGCACCACGGCCGGAACCCGTCTGACGACCTGCGGCGCCACCACCGGAGCGCACGGATAGGGCGCGCCCTCCAGGGCGGCGTCGGCTCGCTCGGCCATCGCCAGCCAGGCGGTGAAGGTCCGTACGAGCAGCTCCCGCCTGGCCGCCGAGGTCTCCTCGGCGAGCGCGCGTTCGTACGCGAACGCACGCACCAGGTTGTGCGGGCGGTAGCGGTACCGGTCGGCCGCGTCGGTCCGGTGGACCTCGACCAGGTTGGCCTCGACCAGCGCGGCCAGCGCCTCCTCGCCGACGGCCGCGCCGCTGTCGAGGATCGCCGCGGCCATCCAGGCCGGGGCATCGACCAGGTCGTGCAGTGCCAGGCCCCGCAGCAGCCGCCGGGCCGCGTCGGGCAGAGGCTGGTAGGTCGCGGCGAACACCGCCCGGACGCTGCGGTCGGAGCGGGTGAGGTGGTCCAGCCGGGTGGTGAGCCGCGCCAGCCAGCCGGCGGCCTGCCGCAGCGACCACTGTGGCCGGCTCACCAGCTGGGCGGCCACGATGCGGACGGCCAGGGGCAGTCCCCCGCAGTGCCCGACGAGCTCGGCCGCCGCGGCCGGGTCGCCGGCCACCCGGTCGTGGCCGATGACGTTCCCGAGCAGCGCCACGGCCTCAGGCGTAGCCATCTGCCGCAGCTGCAGCCGGTGGGCACCGTCGAGGTCGACCAGGGTCCGGCGACTGGTGACGAGCACGACCGCGCGGTCGCCGGGAATCAGCGGTCGTACCTGGGCAGCGCTGGCGGCGTTGTCGAGCACCAGCACGGCGGCGCGTCCCGACAGGATCGCGCGCAGCAGGCCCGCCCGCTCGGACGGGTCGGCCGGGATCCGCAGGTCCGGGACACCCAGCGCCCGCAGCAGCCGGGCCAGCGCCTCCCCGGGCGGCACCGGGTTGGCCTCGCCGCCGAGGTCGAGGTAGAGGGCGGGGCCGCCGAACCGGTCCCGCAACTCGTGGGCCGCCCGGACCGCGAGACTTGTCTTGCCCACGCCGGGCAACCCGGCGATCGCGACGACCGCGACGCCCGTGCCCGCCGTGGCGACCCTGCGGATCTCCGCCAGCTCCCTGGACCGGCCGACGAAGTCGGTCAGTGCCGCGGGCAGCTGCTGCGTGCGGTCGCAGCCGGGGGTGCCGGGCGGGTCGGGCGCGGCGGTCCCGTCGGTCTCCCCCGCCGTCGTCCACGCCAGCCGGACCGACGCCGCGGGCGCGGGCCCGGCCGGCGGCGTGCCCGGCGGCCCTGGTGCCGTGGCCGGCGGTGCCCCCACCGGCGCGGTCACCAGCGACCGGTCACCCCGGAGCATCGCCGTGTACAGCCGGTTGAGCTCGTCGCCGGGGTCGATGCCGAGCTCGGCGGCGAGCCGGCGACGGGTCCGCCAGTACACCTCCAGGGCCTCGCCACGACGCCCGCACCGGTACAGCGCCTGCATGAGCAGCCCCACCAGCGCCTCGTCGAGCGGCGACCGCCCGGTCACGTCGGCCAGCTCGGCCGCGACCTGCTCGTGCCGTCCCAGGGCCAGCTCGGCGGTGTACCGTTCCTTGGCCGCGTGCCGGTGCAGAGCCTCCAGGCGCGCGGTGAGCTCGGCCCGCACCGGCTCGTCCACGAGACCGGACAAAGGGCGGGCCC
>VSBZ01000226.1:0-3065 GCA_047459215.1 Micromonosporaceae bacterium
GCCACCGGTCGGCGGCACGGAAGTGCTGGACCGGTACCGGCGAGGGGTGGGCCGAGTGGCGGGTGCGGGCGGGCTCGTAGCCCGCGGTCAGGTGCCAGGTGGCCGGGTAGGTCAGCATGCCGATCGCGGTGTCGAACAGGCTGATGTCGCAGTCGGTTCCCACGCCGTCGCGGCGCGCGGCGTGCACGCCGGCGAGCAGCGCGACCGCCGCCACGAGCCCGCCGCAGTAGTCCACGAGCGACAGGCCGGACTTGGTGGGCGGGCCGTCCGGCTCGCCGGTGAGGTCCATCCACCCGGCCAGACCCTGCAGAAAGTAGTCGTACGCCGGCTGCCGGCTGCGCGGCCCGGTCATCCCGAACCCGGACAGGGAACAGCACACGATCCGCGGGTTCAGGTGAGCCAGGTCGGCATAGCGCAGCCGCATCCGCCCCGGCACGTCGCCGCGCAGGTTGGAGTAGACGGCGTCACTGACCCGCACCAGGTCCTCGAAGACCGACCGGCCGGCCGGGTTGGCGAGGTCGAGGCCGAGGCTGCGCTTGTTGCGGTTGAACGTCTCGAAGAACAGCGAGTCGCCGTCCTCGGCGTACGGCGGGACGGTCCGCCCCACGTCGCCGCCGGTACGTGGATCCTCGATCTTGATGATCTCGGCGCCGAGGTCGGCGAGGTGCACGCTGCCGAACGGGCCGGCGCCGTACTGCTCCACCGCGATGATGCGCACATCCTCCAGCGGTCGCATCACGCCTCCCCGTCCGCGCTGCCGGTGGGATTGTCGGCCGGCGGGCGCAGGGGCGTCTTCGCGACCGGGAAGTGGTCCTTGTCGTACGGGGCGTCCCGTTTGTACACCATCACCGTGCGCCGCCAGCTGCACACCTCGTCACCGTCCTGGTTGAGGCCCCGGGTGAAGCAGGTGACGATCCCCGCGTACGGGCGCGAGCGGGACTCCCGCTTGGCGAGGACCAACGACTCCGCGTACAGGGTGTCGCCGGCGTAGACCGGGTGCGACAGGCGGATGTCGGTCCACCCGAGGTTCGCCACCGCGGTCTGGCTGATGTCGACGACGCTGAGGCCCAGCACCACCGCCACGGTCAGCGCCGAGTTGACCAGCATGCGCCCGCCCGTCAGAGGCGACCCCTTCGCATAGTGGGCGTTGAAGTGGTACTGGTTGGTGTTCATGGTCAGTAGGGTGAACCAGGTGTTGTCGGCCTCGCTGATGGTCCGCCCGAGCGGATGTCGGTAGACGTCGCCGACCGTGAAGTCCTCGAAGTACCGCCCCAGCTGGCGTGGCTCCGCCATCGGGCACCTCCTCGCCGTGCTCGCACGTGACGACCCCGTGCAGGTCGTATGCCGGTCAGAGTGGACCGTTTCCGCCCACGGGTTCAGGCTAGGGTCACCGAGTGGCTGTCAGCATCGAAGTCGTGCGATCAGCTACGACGAGTTGGCGCGGGCGTTCGGACGGCTGCTTCCACAGCTTGAGATCAGCCGAGGTGGTCGACGTCGAGGCGCTGCACCGGCTGGCGGACTCGCCCGGCACCCACGTGTTCGTCGCGCGGTCGACGGCGAGATCGTGCCAGCCTACGAGCGGCTGGGGTTCAGGGTCCGCGACTCGAAGGTCTACCGGTTGTCCGAGCTCACCGCACGGTAGCGGCCCTGAGAGGTGGGGTGGCGTCCTACGGCCGGGGGCGGCCGCGCGCTGGCGGCGGCTGGGCGCCGCCCCTCGGGAGTACGGCCTCACCCGGGAGGGGTCGTTCGGCGTACCACTCGCGGTGCTCGACGCACTCGCCCGCGTCGTTGAAGGTGAGCACCAGGATGCCGTCCAGCTCGGTGACCTACCCGTCGGGAAGCCGTACGGTCACTGTCCAGTGCGCCACCGCAAGGCTGTCCCCGCTGGCCAGCGCGGCGTAGGAGTGCCACAGCTTGGTGCCGGCCCCGGCGGTCCACCGCCGGACGATCTCGTCGCGACCCCGCCACGGTTCCGCGAAGGGGCTGACCGCGTACGTCGCGTCCGCGGTGAACAGGGACCCGACGTCCTCGGGATGGTTGTTCTGCCAGGTGTCGAAGTACGCGTCCAGCCGCCGCGTGACGCTCTCCCTGTCCACCGTTGAGTTTCTCCGATCGCTGCCGTGGTGTGTCGCCCGCGACCCCCCACCTGAAGCAGGGTGGAGGTCAAGCGACTGTGACCATGACCAGGGTGGTCCGCGCCGCCGCCGGGCTCATCGACTCCTCCCGGAGCCGCTGACAACCGGCTCGACGGGCGTCAGGGATCGGCGGGGACGAGGAGCTCGACCGGGGCGAGGAACCAGCCACAGCCGGCCGCGCAGCGTAGCCGGCCGTGCTCCACCGGCCCGTCGGTCGACTCCAGCCACAGCCCCCGCTCCAGCGACGCCGGCGCCCGGCACCTTGGGCACGCGACGACGTCCACCTCGTCGGCCTCCACGCGGGCCGGGCCGCCGGCGACCCGGCCCGGCGTGCCGCTGGTTTCCGTCCCCGTCGGTCGCGGCCGGCCCATGTCCGCTGTCATGGTCACCTCCCTGCGGCGACACCCGGTCACCCCCACTGTCGCGAGCGGCTGGCCGGTGGCGCAGGGAAATCGGGCACATTCACTCCGCGTGCGATCGGGGCACGTGGAGGACTACGCGGCACTTCCCGCCGCTCGCCCGTCCAACAGGGCAGGCCGGGAGGCGGGACGCTCGGGAGCCACCGCACCGGTCTCGCCGGCCAGCATCGCCGCCAGGCTCCGGTACGTCTGGTCCCAGCCCCAGCGGGTCATGACCCACTCGCGGCCGCGCGCGCCCATGGCGCGGGCCGCCTTCCGGTCGAGGAGCAGCTCGGTCAGGCGTTCCGCCACCTCGCGCACCGACCGTCCGTCCACGAGGTACCCGGTGCGTCCGGGCAGCAGCGCTTCGCACGCCCCGCCGGAGTCGCCGGCGACGACCGGCAGCCCGGCCGCGGCGGCCTCGAGGAACACGATCCCGAGCCCTTCCAGGTCCAGTCCGACTCGGCGGGTGCGGCACGGCATCGCGAACACGTCGGCGGCGGCGTAGTACGGCGGCAGGTCGCGGTGGGGC
>VSBZ01000073.1:0-18441 GCA_047459215.1 Micromonosporaceae bacterium
CGCGCCCCCCGCTCCCGCCATGCCAGCACGGGGATCGCCGCGTACCGGCCCACGACGAGCGTCGCCACGGCCGCCGACTCCCAGAACGGCAGCGAGGTCGGCGAGGGATGGGTCAGGTTGTGGCCGACCCACCCGAGCATGGAGATGAGGAAGGGAAGGGTGACGGCCACCGCCACCCAGCCCATGGCGACCATCCCGGCGAGGAACAGCAGCCCGAACCACCTGGCCACCCGACGGTCGTGGTCGCTGATCGACGCCAGTTCCGCCGCTTCGGCGTGGGTGAGCCGCCACAGCCGCTGCTTGGTGGTCAGCCAGGTCGCCCGGTACAGGTCGTGGCAGCGCAGCGCGTTGGCCAGCACGGCGTACGCGTCGCTGCGCATGAACAGGGCCGCGAGCTGCCAGACGGTGGCGAGCAGCAGCGCCAGCACCACGGCCGCCAGCAGCCGGTCAAGCCAGGCCGGCAGGGCGACCAGGTCGCTGCGGTGGGCCAGGCGCAGCCCGAGCGCGGCCGCGAGCACGACGCCGTCGAACGCGACGCCGGCGAGGTACGGCCCGTAGCGGCGGCGGCGGGGGAGGGCGACGATCTGGGTCAGGTCGGTCTCGAAGACCAGGAAGATGCCCCGGTACGAGACCCGGAAGACGGCCGACACCCCGACCGCCCGGCCGGCCAGCCAGTGCCAGGCCTCGTGGCAGGCGGCCAGGAGCAGCGTGACCGGCAGCAGCGTCAGCACCGACAGCACCGGGTCGGGCAGCCACCAGGCGTGCTCGTAGCTCGGCCGCAGGTCCGGCCGCGCGGCCAGCACGGCCACCACGAACGCGCCCGCGAGCGCGTAGCAGCTCCAGGCCACGGGCCCGAACAGCCGCCGGGCCGCCTGCGGGCTCACCCCTTCGATCCAGCGGATCTCCCGGCCCCGGCGCGACCGGCCGGCCGGAGCCGGCGCGCCCGGCTCCGCCGGTGGCTGCCACAGCCCGACGGCGGCGAGCCCGTCGAGAAAGTCCTGAGCGTCGACCTCGGCTCCGGCGACCCGGCTGGCCCGGGCGGTGGCCTCCGCCAGCGACCCGCCCGACCGCAACACCTCCACGAGGACCGCGCCGGCCTCCGGCACCGCCACGTAGATGCCCAGGTCGGGACGGCCGAGCACGTACTCGTCACCGTCGTGGGAGATCACCAACCGGTCCAGGCCGGTGACCGGGAGCGAACCCACCATGTCGGACACTCGTGCGCTCCAATCTCCGCCGTGGGTCGGTGCGGTGCCCGCCCGGGCACCGCACCGACCACGCATGCACCTTCCGTGCCAGCTCAGCTGTCGTCGTCCCAGCAGGCAGTGATGCCGCAGGTGAGTCGGCGTCTCGATCCGGCGGATCTCGAGCTTCATCGGATCACCTCCTTTCCGTGCTCGCGCAGCCGGTGGCCGGCCGGCCCGGTGCCGCTGCACACCGGGCAGTCGGCCGACCGGGTCCATGGCGCCTCCTGACGGGTGGCGCAGGCGTCGGCGAAGTCGATGAGCAGCGGGCGCCCTGCGTAGGCGGGCGGCTCGAAGCGGGTGAGGTAGCGCAGCACCTCGAAGGCGCACAGGGCACCCAGCAGACCCGCCACCGGCCCGATCCCGCGGTTGGCGCGCGGCTTGCCGCTGAACAGGGCCGCGGCGGCGAGCTGCGCGGCCAGCCCGCCGTCGTCCCCGCCCGGTCCCTCCCGGCCCGCCGTGGTGGACACGCACGCCCGGCACGCGCTGACGCCCGGCTCGACCGACCACACGACGCCCTGGGTCACCCTCATCCCGCCGCGGACGAACGGCACCCCGCGGCTGACACAGCCCGCGTTGACCCAGTCGTCCACCTCCCGGGGCGTGTCCACACCGGACATCACCACCTGTGGCTCGTACCGGTCGACCAGCTCCCCGACCTGCTCGGCGGACTCCACGGCGGCGTCAACGGTCTCCACCTTGATCGTCGGGTCGAACTCGCGCACCCACTCGGCGGCCAGCTCCACCTTCCGCCGCCCGAGGTCGCGGTGCCGGTAGAGGTACTGGCGCGCGAAGTTGCGGACCTCCACCACGTCGCGGTCGAGCAGCGTCAACCGCCCGACCCCAAGGCCGCACAGGTGCGGGATGGTGTTGGAGTTCAGACCGCCGGTGCCCAGGACGAGGACGTGGGCGTCGCGTACCGCCTGCTGCAGGTCCTCCCGGCTGTGCCGCAGGGTGGCGAAGGACTCGAAGAACGCCAGGTTGGAGAAGTACCGCTCCCGTTCCAGCTCGCCGAAGCGTCCCAGGCGACGCCCGTCCTCGAGCAGGCGATGGGCGTCGAGCAGGTGGACCGCCGCGGCGACGTCCTCGACCGCCACCGCCCGTCCCTCCTCGGCCAGCGCCCGGGCCAGCTCGTCGACCGTACGGCCGCCCTCGGCCAGCAGCCGCAGCAGGAGCTCGACGGTCCCGTCCGGATCCTCGACCAGGAAGTGGTCCCGCACGTCGTACACGACCTGGAGCCGTTGCCCGTCCCGACGCCAGACCACACTCTTCAGCTTCGGCGTCACCGCCACGGCACACCGCCACCCGTGCTCCGTCCGCCGGTGCGGCCACCCGGCCGAATGCCCGTCCCACGTGCCGGTCGGCTCATGCAGCGGTCACCACCCGGTCCGTCGACCGCCGCCGGGGCAGGGGCGCGCCGGTGGCGGGGGTCTGGTCCTGGACAACGTCCGATGAGCACGAACGTCGTGAATCCATGGTTCTGTAGGGTGGTGGGAGGGGCCAGGACCGCCGCGAGAACGTGACCGGAACATCGCGAGCACCGTGTACGCCCTTCCCGTCCGTCGGGTGGGGACCAGGGCGCGGCCTGTCCGGACGCTGCCGCCTGGAGGTGTGGATGTTCGGTGAGCTGGTGCGCGCGCACCGACAGCGGCTGGGCCTGGCGCAGGAGGACCTGGCCGCGCGGACCGGCCTGAGCACGCGCACCATCAGCAAGATCGAGACCGGTCGGATCGCCGCACCCCGGCCCGCGACCGTGCGGCTGCTGGCCGAGGCGTTCGGACTGGCCGGGGCCGACCGGGACCAGTTCTGCCGCAGCGCCGCCGGCCGGGGCACCGACCGCGCGGGTGTCCCGGGCGGCACGGTGGACGCCGCCCCCGCCTTCGACCTGCCGGTGCCGCGGCAACTGCCCGCGGTGACCGGTCACTTCGTCGGCCGGTCACGCGAGCTGGAGACGTTGGACCGGCTGGTGTCCTCCCGGCACACCGCGGTGGTGATCTCCGCGATCGCCGGCACGGCCGGGATCGGCAAGACCACGCTGGCGCTGCACTGGGCACACCGGGTGGCCGACCGGTTCCCCGACGGGCAGCTGTACGTCAACCTGCGCGGGTACGACCCGAGCGGGTCGCCGTTGTCACCGGCCGAGGCGCTCCGCGGGTTCCTGGACGCCCTGGGTGTCCCGCCGCAACGGGTCCCGACCACTCTGGAGGCCCGCGCCGCCCTGTACCGCAGCCTGCTGGCCGACCGGCGGATGCTGGTGGTGCTCGACAACGCCCGTGACGCCGCACAGGTCCGCGCGCTGTTGCCGGCCAGCCCCACCTGCCTCGTCCTGGTCACCAGCCGTCACCAGGTGACGAGCCTGGCCGCGCTCGAGGACGCCCACCACCTCACCCTGGACCTGCTCACGCCCGACGAGTCCCGGCAGCTGCTCCAGGCGCGTCTGGGAGCGGACCGGGTCGGCGCCGAGCCGCAGGCGGTCGAGCGCATCATCGCCGGCTGTGCCCGGCTGCCGTTGGCCCTCGCCGTCGTGGCGGCCCGCGCGGCCGTCAACCCCGGCCTTCCCCTGGCCAGCCTCGCCGACCAGCTGAGCCGGGCGCGGAGCCGGCTGGACGCGCTGTCCTGCGGCGACACCGCCACGGACGTGCGGGCGGTGTTCTCCTGGTCGTACGACCAGCTCGGCGCCGACGCGGCCCGGCTGTTTCGGTTGCTGAGCCTGCACCCCGGTCCGGAGATCGCCGCGCCGGCGGTGGCCCGCCTCGCCGGCCTGCCCCCCTCACGGATACCGACGCTGGTGTCCGAGCTGACGGAGGCCCACCTGCTCACCGAACCCGCTCCGGGCCGGTACGGCTTCCATGACCTGCTCCGCACCTACGCCGGCGAGCTGACCCGTCGCCTCGACCCCGAACGGGACCGTCTCGCCGCCACCGAGCGGGTGCTGGACCACTACGTGCGGGCCGCGGCGACGGCGGTCGCCGTCGCCTACCCGTACGAGAGGGACGTCCTGCCCGCGCTGCCGGCGCCCGACGTCCCCGTCGCCGACCTGGCCGACCCGGCCCGGGCCGGAGCGTGGCTGGACACCGAGCTGCCCAACCTGCTGGCCGCGGCCCACCACGGCGCCGACCACGGCTGGCCCCGCCACACGCTGAACCTGTCCCGCATCCTGCGCCGGCACCTGCTGGTCCGCGGCCTCTACCGCGAGGCCGAGACGCTCAGCCGTCGGGCGCTGGACCTCGCCCGCACCGCCGGCGACCGGTCCGGGGAGCTGACCGCGCTGACCACCCTCGGCCGGATCCATCTGCACCAGGGGCGGTACGAGCTGGCGGCCGAGTACTTCCAGCAGGCGCTGGCGGTCGCCGGCGGCGCCGGGGACCCGCGCGGCGAGCTGGAGGCGTTCAACGGTCTGGGGCAGGTCCACCGGATGCAGGGCCGCTATGAGCAGGCCGCCCGCTGTCTCGGGCGGGCCCTGGAGCTCGCCGCCGCCACCGGTGACCGCGACGGCCTGCGGTACGCGCTCACCGGCCTGGGACACGTCCACGGGCTGCAGGGTCGCTACGAGCAGGCCGCGCAGCACTTCCGGCAGGCGCTCGACGTCGCCCGCACCATCGGCCACCGGCAGGGGGAGCTGACCGCGCTCAACGGTCTGGGGCAGGTCCACCGTGCGCGGGGCCGCCACGAGCAGGCCGACGGCTACTACCGACAGGCCCTGGACATCGCCCGCGCCACCGGTGACCGGGTCGGTGAGCTGTACGCGTGGCACGGGCTGGGGGAGGTCGACCGGGCGCTGGGCAGGTACGGGCGGGCGGCCGACCACTACCGGCAGGCGCTGGGCATCGCCCGTGAGACCCGCCACCGCTACGGTCAGGTCGAGGCGCTGCTGGGTCTGGGCAGCGTCCACCATGCCACCGGGCATCCGCGCGCGGCGCTCGCCCACCTCCACCGGGCGCTCGGCCTGGCGGCCAGCCTCGGGCAGCCGGCCGAGCAGGCGAGGGCGAGCGACCGGCTCGCGCACGCCTACCGCGCCCTGCGCCGGTACGACCGCGCCCGCCACCACTGGCAGCGGGCGCTCGAGCTGCTGACCGCTCTCGGCACGGACCACATCGACGATCCGCAGACCACCGTCGCGACCGTCCGCGCCCACCTCGCCGAGCTGGACAGGCAGCGCGTGGGGCCATAGGTGCCATGGCGCGCACCGCCTGCGCCCCGCCGCCCGCCGGCGGTCCCGCGGGGGCGCGGCGGCGGACCAGCGGGAGGGTTGCGTGAGCCGCCCGCCCGGTGTGCCGAAACGCCACCGCCGGGCGGCGACCTCGGCCATCATGAGGGCGGAAGCTGTCCAGTGCCGGCGCGGCGCGTGCCCCGGCGCGCCGATCATGGAGGGCGGATGTCCGACACCGTACGGGAGGTCTCCCGACCCGGGGCGGTCGGCGCGGGCGGGCCGGGCGGCGCCGTCGGGTCCGGTGTCACGATCCGGATGGAGGTGCCGCTGCCGCTCCGCTTCGTGGACGGGTACACCACCGGAGCGCAAGTGTTCTCCTTCGATGGGCTCAGCGACGGCCGGGAGCACCTGGCCCTCGGCCTGGGCGACTGGCGGCGCGCGCTCGAGCGCGCGGCGCTGGGCGGCGCGCCACCGCTGGTGCGCCCCCACAGCGAGTGCCTGACCGGGGACGTGTTCGGCAGCCAGCGCTGCGACTGCGGCGCTCAGCTGCGGGAGGCGGTCGAGCGGATCGCGGACGCCGGCGGCTTCCTGCTGTACCTCGGCAGGAGGGTCGCGGCATCGGGTTGTACGCCAAGCTGGACGCGTACGCGTTGCAGGGCGCCGGCCTGGACACGTACGACGCCAACGTCGCGCTCGGTCACGGTCCGGACGAGCGGGACTACACCGTCGCGGCCCAGATGCTGTCGGCGCTCGGCGTGGACCGGATCGCCCTGCTGAGCAACAACCCGGACAAGGCCCGGCAGCTGGAGGTCCTGGGGATCCGCGTCAGCCGCGTCGTCCCCACCGGCGTGCACCTGTCGGAAGCGAACGCCGGCTACCTGGCGGCGAAGGCCAACCGCGCCGGCCACCTCCTCGCGCTGCCGGCCGCCGGCCGGCCGGAGCGGGCGTGACCACCCACACCCCGGCCGCCGCGCGGCCGCTCTCCACCGCCGTGCCGGTGCCGTACACCGTGCTGAGCTGCAGCATGTCGCTCGACGGCTACCTGGACGACGCGACCGACCGGCGGCTGGTGCTGTCGAACCCGGACGACCTGGACCGGGTGGACGAGGTGCGGGCGCGCTGCGACGCGATCCTGGTCGGCGCCCGGACGGTCCGCCGCGACGACCCCCGGCTGCTGGTGCGCTCGCCCGCGCGCCGGCTGCGGCGGCTGGCCCGCGGGCTGCCCGCCTCGCCGACGAAGGTCACCGTGACCGGCGGCGGCGACCTCGACCCGTCGTCCCGGTTCTTCGTCACCGGCGAGGTCACCAAGCTGGTCTACTGCGCGACGCCGGCGGTGGCGGACTGCCGGCGCCGCCTGGCCGGCGCCGCGACGGTGGTCGACGCCGGCCAGCCGGTCACGCTCGACCGGGTCCTGGCCGACCTGGCGTCCCGCGGCGTGGAGCGGTTGCTGGTCGAGGGCGGCGGGACCGTCCACACCCAGCTGCTCACCGCCGGCCTCGCCGACGAGCTGCACCTGGTGGTGGCGCCGCTGTTCGTCGGTGACTCCCGCGCACCGCGCTTCGTCCACGACGGAGGGTTCCCGTGGGGGTCGGACCGGCGGGCGCACCTGGCCGAGGTGCGCCGGCTCGGCAACGTGGTGCTGCTGAGGTACGCGCTGTCCGATCGGTTCGACGAGGCGCTGGGCGCCGGCTGACCACCGGACGGTGATCAGCCGGCGCCCGCGGCCGTCGGTCGAACGCGGCCCCGTCAGTCGAACACGGCCAGCAGGTCCCGGTGGCCGACCACCACGCGCAGCCGGCCGTGGTCCGCGGCGTCGAGCCGCCGGGCCAGGTACGCCGTCGCCGGGTCGGCCAGGTCGGGGCGTACCCGGCACGCCGCCGCCACCCTTTCCTGCAGCCACTGGCGGATGAGGGCGGACTGCCCGCGCCCCAACCGCCACGGGCTGCCGCGCACGAGCACCCTGGCTCCGTGCCGCGCGAACGCCTCGACCGCCGCCGCGGCGGCGTCCGGCCCGAGGAGTCGCCGGCTCCCGTCCCGGCGCCGCTGGTGGGCGTGGGACGCCGCGGCGATCTCCGCGTCCAGCGGGTCGGCGGGGTCGAGCCGCACGTACCCGTCCACGGTCAGGGTCAGCAGCACCGGGCAGCCGGCGCGGGCGCAGGCGGCCGCCAGCCGCTCCACCTCCGCAAGGCTGAGCACGTCCAGCAGCGCCGACGCGGTCACCAGGTCGGCACCGGCGAGGTCGTGGCCGGTCAGCGCCGCGAGGTCGAGCCGCCGGGCGGCCGCGGTCACCGGAGTGCCGTCGGCGGCGACGGCGGGCAGGGTGGCGGTCGCCCGGGCGAGCAGCCCGGCGTCGCGGTCGAACAGGACCCAGTGCTGCGGGCCGGGCAGCCGGCCGGCCAGCCAGCGGCCCATCGCACCGGTCCCGCATCCCAGGTCGCAGACGACCAGCCCCGACCGGGAGGCCAGGCGGCGGCGCAACGGGTCGAGCAGGCTCCGCGCCCGGGCGGCGGCGTCGGCGTCCTCGCGCAGCCGCAGCCACGCCGCGTCGAAGCCGACCGGCACCGTCACCGGCTCCCGGCCACCGGCCGCGGCGCCAGCACGGCCGCGAGCGCGCCCGCGGTGTCGGGCCAGGTGGCCAGCGTCGTCCGGCGGGCGAGCGCCGCCCGCCGCAGCCGCGCCCGCCAGCGCGGGTCGTCCCGCCACCGCCGCAACGCCGCGGCGAGCGCGGCCGGGTCTCCCGGCCGGACGAGCGCACCGGGCCGGGTGCCGTCGGGGGTGTGGCCGAGCGCCTCCGGCACGCCGCCGACCCGGGTGGCGACCACCGGGATGCCGCGCGCCAGTGCCTCGGTGACGACCATGCCGTACGTCTCCGCCCGCGACGGCAGCACGACCAGGTCCGCGGCGGCGTACGCGGCCTGGAGCTCCGCGTCGCTGACCGGCCCGACGACCTCGACCCGGCCGGCCAGACCGTGTGCCCGCACCGCGGCGCGCACCCGGGCGGCGTGCCGCGGGGTGCGGCGGAGCGCGCCCACGCACCGGCACCGCAAGTCCGCGACCCGGGCCAGCGCCTCCACCAGCACGTCGTGGCCCTTGCGCGGGGTGACCGAGGCGACGCACAGCAGGTGCGACCGCCCGTCGCTGCCACGGGAGACGGGTGCGGGGTCGACGCCGGGGGCGGCGACGTGGACCCGGCCGGTGGGCAGGCCGTGCAGGCGCTCCACCCGCCGCGCGGCCCAGCGGCTGGTCGCGACGACCTCGGCGGCGGCGTGCACGGCGCGTCGCTCCCGGGCGCCGAGGGCGGCGGCCGCGGCCGGGGACAGGCCGGTCTCGTCGGCCAGCGGCAGGTGCACGAGCAGGACCAGGTGCAGCCGACCGGCGTGCGAGGTCACCACCTCCGGGACCGCGCACCCGACCAGGCCGTCGAGCAGCACGCTGGCGCCGTCGGGCACCCCGGCGAGCAGGCGGGCGAGCCGGTCGCGGTCTGACGCCGCCGGCCGGGGCCACGCGCCGGCGGCGGTGAGCACGGTCACCGGCGTGCCGGCGGCGGTCAGCGCCGCGCACAGTCGACGGTCATAGGTGTTGCCGCCGCTGGGCAGCGTGGGGTCGTCGACGTCGGCGGGCAGCACCGCGTACACCCGGTCGGGCCGGGGGGCCTGCGCCGGGCGACGGGTGAGCGGTCGGGGACGGTGCACGCGGCCCTCCTCACAGCGGCCGGTCGTAGCTCGCCCACGCGACGTGGGACTCGTGCAGGGTCACGGTGAGGCCCGACAGGTTCCGGGCCCCCTCGCCCAGGGCGCCGTCGTGTACCCGTTCGGCCAGCCGGTCGGCGATGTGCCGTGCCAGCGCCTCGGTCGTGGTGGTGACCCCGGCCAGCTCGGCCACCTCGTCGAGGTTGCGGTGGGTGAGGTCGCCCAGCACCTCGCCGAGGACCCGGGCGGCGGCGGCGATGTCGACGACGAGGTTGTCCGCGTCCAGGTCGGGGCGTCGGAAGGTGGCGTCGACCACGTACGTCGCGCCGTGCAGCCGCTGGGCCGGACCGAACACGTCGCCGGGCAGGCTGTGGGCGACCATCATGTGGTCGCGGACGGTCACGCTGTACACCGTTCCGCCTCCTTCCGGCGAGGGCGTCACCCGGCGGCGCCCGGGTAGCGGATGCGGTGGCACAACCCCGGCCGGCCGTCGGACAGCTGCGCCAGCACGTCGGGGAGGTCGTCGAAGTCGGACTCGGCGGTGACCAGGTGGTCGAAGACGGGGTCGGCGAGCAGGTCCAGCGCCAGGGCCAGCCGGTCGGCGGGGCGGCGCCGGTCCCGGCGGGCGGGCGCGACCGTGCCCACCTGGCTGCCGCGCAGCGTCAACCGTCGGGAGTGGAACGGTCCGCCCAGCGGGACCGGGACCTGCCGGTCGCCGTACCAGCTCAGCTCGACCACCGTGCCGTCGGGCGCCAGCAGGTCCAGCGACCGCGCCAGCCCCTCGGTGGTGGCGCTGGCGTGGACGACCAGGTCGCGGTCGCCGGCGGCCTGGTCCGGGTGCGCGAACTCCGCACCGAGGGCGGCCGCGACCGGGGCGCGGGCCGGGTCCACGTCGACCAGTTGCACGCTGGTGCCGGGAATGCGGGTGAGCAGCGCGGTCACCGCGCAGCCCACCATGCCGCCGCCCACCACGCTGACCCGGTCGCCGACCAGCGGGCCCGCGTCCCACAGCGCGTTGACCGCGGTCTCGACCGTGCCGGCGAGCACGGCGCGTTCCGGCGGCACGTGAGCGGGTACGGGGACCAGGGCGTCGACCGGCACCACGTACCGGGTCTGGTGCGGGTAGAGGCAGAAGACGGTCCGGCCGGACAGGCGCGGCGGTCCCGCCTCCACCACGCCGACGTTGAGGTAGCCGTACTTGACCGGCGCGGGGAAGTCGCCCTCCTGGAACGGTGCGCGCATCGACTCGTGCTGGTCGGGTGGCACGGCGCCGCGGAAGACCAGGCTCTCGGTGCCGCGGCTCACCCCCGAGTAGAGGGTGCGCACCAGCGCCTGGCCGGGGCCGGGGTCCGGTACGGCGGCCGGCCGGATCTCACCCTGGCCGGGGGAGCGGACCCAGAAGGCGCGTGCCCCCAGCGACATCGACGGCCTCCTCGGTCGTGTGTCCCGGCGGGGACGCCGCGGTGACCCGGCCGGCCGGTGCGGCGACCGCGGCAGCGTCGGCGCGCACCGGAAGCCGGCGTCACCCGATTTGCGAAGTACAGTATATATCACCCGAGTTGGCCGAGTGGGGGAGCGCGCGGAGGTACCCGGCCATCTCCGCACCCGTCACCCAGGTGCCGAACACCAGCGTCAGGGTGTCACCCAGCGACACGTCGAAGCCGTACCGGCCGAGCGCCGCCAGCCGGTCCAGGCAGCGGACGGCCACGTCGCGGCGGATGGTCGTGAACTCGAACGACAATGCGGGCAGCGGCCGGCTCAGCCCGGCCAGCACCCGGTCCTCGTACCCCTCGACGTCGATCTTGGTGAACGCCGGCGTCCCGTACGCGGCCACCAGCGCGTCGAGGGTGGTGGCGGGCACCTCGATCGTGGCGTCCCACACCTGACCCTCCCAGCCGGCGGCACCGCCGGCCGCGGCGACGAACCCGGCCGAGGCGGTGGAGACGGTGGGGTTGGCCGAGTTGACGTGCAGGCGGACGGTGCCGGACGCCCCGCCGCAGGCCGCCGCCACGAGGACGGTCCCGGGATCGCCGCCGTACAGCGACCGCAGCGCCCGCTGGCACAGCGGCTGCGGCTCGACCGCGACCGCCCGCGCCCCCAGCCGACGGAAGCTGGCGGTCCGGTCGCCCACGTGGGCGCCGACGTCGAACGCCAGGTCACCCGGGGCGAGGAAGCGGGCGTACAGGGCGTCCAACGCGGCGGCGCGGCCGGGGTCGGTGTAGGACGCGTCCAACGACCGGTGCAGCGCCGCCAGGTCCGGGTCGGCCCGCAGCGCCGCCACCGTGGCCGGGTCGGGCCCGGCCGCCGGACCGGCGTCGGCGTGGCGTCGCCGGTCGGAACGGACCGGTGGGCGCGGGTCGCAGTGGCCAGGGCGGCGCACCCCGGGGACGTACCCGGCCAAGACGCCTGCCAACCCGCCCGAACTGCCAGCCTTCGGCGGTACGCCCCGGCGGGGTGGCACGGCGTCGGGGTGGGCCCTACGCTCGACGGACCGGTCAACGTAGACACCCTGACCGACGGAGGGCGCCATGGTGGCCGCGGTCGCCGCGGGAACGGTCGTGGCGGTCGCGATCGGCCTGACCGGTGCCGCCGTGGCCGGCCCGGCCGGAGCCGCCGTCGCCGCCCTCCCCGGTCTCGTCCTCGGCCTCACCTTCGGACGGGCCGTGGCAGCGGCGACGCCCTACGACCTCACCTCGGTGACGGGTGCGCGGCGGCTCCTCGTCGATCTCACGTGGAGCCTGGTCAACACGGTGGCCGGCGCGGTGTTCCTGGCGGTCAACCTCGCCCGCGGCAACCGCGTCGACCCCGAGGCCGGCCGGCACAGCGGCAGCGTCATCCTGGTCCGGCCGTTCCTGCGCGGGTACGCCACGACCATCGGCACGGTGCAGGCCGGCACCCGGCCGCACCTGCGCCGGCACGAGGACACGCACGTCCTGCAGGCCCGGCTGTTCGGCCCGCTGTACCTGCCCCTGGTCGTCGCCCACTACGTGGTGGTGACCCTGGTGCCGTACTGGCTGCTCTACCACGACCGGGCACGTCAGCCGATCGACGGGTTCCGCGCGTACTTCCGGCGCGGGGTCTACCGCCACACCTGGCACGAGCTGTGGGCGTACTCGGTCGGGGACGGCCGCGACCGGGACCGGCCGCGGTCCGCCGCTCCGCCGTCGACGGGCTGACCCGCCCGGTTCTCGCCGGACACGTCGGCCGTGGTCGCCGCCGTCACCGGGGAAGGCCGCGACCACGGCCGCCTGTCTCGAGGTCCCGAGCCCGTCCCGGGGGTCACGAGGCCTGGCGCTCCTGGCACGGGACGCAGTACCTGGCCTGCGGGACCACCTCGAGGCGGGCCCGCGGGATCTCCCTGCCGCACCGGTCGCACACCCCGTACCGCCCCTCATCCATCCGGCGCAGCGCCTCGGTGATCTCCTCAACGGTCTGGCGGGTCTTCGCGATCAGCGCCGACCGGGTGTCGAGTTCGCCGGGATCGCCGGTGTCCGCGGTGAGTTGCCGAAGATTCACCTTCTGCGCCTCGAGGTCCTCGGTCAGTCGCGTCCGCAGCTCCTCCAGCCAGCTGTCGACCTTCGCCACCTTCTGCTCCATGACTCCTCCTACGACCTGCTCCATGACTCCTCCTGCGACAAAGAGAAAGGGCGGAAGCTGTGGAGCTCCGCCCTGGTGCTGTCACGTACGGACTACCGTCGGGGGGCTCCTACCGATCCGGGTCGGGCTCGGCAGGCCACGACCGAGCGACGCGGGTGCACACGTACCCGCGCCGACGACCGGACCTCGATCCCACCGACTCATGTCTCGACCATAGGCCGAACGCGGCGTAAATCCCAGTCTGTTCCCGCCGGAGCCCTCGGGACCGGCACCGACCGGTAGGGTCGGGCCATGGCGGGAGACGGCGATCGTCCGGCGCGGCCGTGGCTGATCGCGGCCTGCGTCACCCCGCTGCGGGACGGCGGCAGCCGCGTCGACGAGGCGGCGCTGGCGCCGATGGTGGAGTTCCTGCAACAGCGGGGTGTCGACGGCGTGCTCGCGGCCGGCACCACCGGTGAGGGCGTGCTGCTGGAGATCGACGAGCGGCGCAGGCTCGCCGAGCGGCTGCGGGAGCTGGTGTCGGGCCGTCTGCTGGTGCACTGCGGTGCCCAGACCACGGCGGACACCGTGGCGCTGGCGGCGCACGCGGCAGGCGCCGGGGCCGACGGGGTCGCGGTGATCGCGCCGCCGTACTACCCCCTCGACCCGGAGGCACTGCTCGCCCACTTCGAGGCCGCCGCCCGGGCCTGCGCCCCGACCCCGTTCTACTGCTACGCGTTCGCCGCCCGATCCGGGTACCCGCTGCCCGTCGAGGTGGTCGTGCGCCTGCGGGACCGCGTGGACAACCTGGCCGGCGTCAAGGTCAGCGAGCAGCCGTGGGAGGCGGTCGCCCCCTACCTGGCGGCGGAGGTGCCGGTGCTGGTCGGCAACGAGCCGCTCATCCCGCAGGCGCTGGCCTCCGGGGCGGCCGGAAGCGTGTCCGGGCTGGCCGCGGCGTTCCCGGACGTGGTGCGCGCGGCCCTCGACGACCCGTCGCCGGCCGCCGCCGACCAGCTTCGGCGCCTGCGCGACGCGCTGGGCAGCGGCGGCGTGTTCGTCGCCGCGGTCAAGTACGCGCTGGCGCTGCGGGGCGTGCCGGTCGGCCCGGACGTCCGCGCCCCGCTGCGCCGGCTGAGCCGGGCGGAGGCGGCCGCGGTCGAGGCGGCGGTGGCGGCGCTGCCGGACCGCTCGCCGTCGCCGGCGCGGTGAGGCGACCGACCGTCAGCCGGCGAACGCCTCCACCCGTACCAGCGGCGTGTCCACCAGGTGCTCGGCGATGAACCAGACCTGCAGCTCGTTGGTGCGGATGACCTGGCTGACCAGCAGGTCGTTGGTGCCGTGGTCGCCCTGCTGCTCGGTGCGGCGCGCGGCGTCGTGGGCGTCGCCGAGGATGATCTCGTGAGCCTCCAGCAGCCGGGACAGCATCGCCGGCACCTCCTCGGCGCCGTTCGGCGGCCGTGGGACCTCGGTGATCTCGGCGACGTGCCGCGGGTCGCCCACGGCGATCCCGCCGAGGGTCTGGATCCGCTCGGCGATCGCGTCGATCAGCTCCCGCTGCTCGGTGGCGTGCTTGTCCAGCAGCAGGTGCAGCTGGTAGAAGGTCGGCCCCCGCATGAGCCAGTGGTGCTTCTTGTACAGGGAGTAGAGGATCTGCGTGTCGGCGAGGATCTTGTTGAGGCGTTGCGCCGAGTACATCCGGGTGTCGTGCGACAGGGTCAGCGGCAGCTGCCGGACGGTGCCGAACTCCTGGATCTCCCGGCCGTGCTGGTGCAGTAGTGGCTGGCTGTCATCTGGGCGCATGGCCCCATAGTAGGCGTAAAGCCGCATATACGGGATGAAGCCGTAAATCACTCGGCGAGGTGGGCGACCCTACCGGCCCGTAGGCGACGACCCTGCCGACCCGCACGCTGCGGCGACGGTTGCCGGCGCCGGCCGAGGGTGGCCGGGCGTGCCCGTGCGGTAGGCAGACGGTAAGCGGACGGTAAGCGCACGGTAGGGCCGGCCCTGGATCGTGTAGCCCGGTCCGCACGGGGCGGCAGGCTCCGGCGGCAGCGGGCGGATCGGGCCGGGAGGTGGCGCCGTGCCGGTGGAACCGCGGTTGAAGAGCGTGGTGTGGGAACGCGACGGCGACCGGCTGCGGGTCGTGTACGACATCCGCGACCACCTCGTCATCGACGACCCCGACGGCGCGGTGGACGCCCTGCTCGACCGGCTGCGCGAGGGCGGTCGCACGGTCGCCGGCCTGGCGGAGGCGCTGCGCGCCGCCGGCCACGCCGTCTCCGTCGACGACGTGGCGGCGGCGGTCGCGCTGCTCGACTCCTACCGCCTGCTGGAGGACGGCCGGCGGCTCGGGCACCTCGACCAGGCCGAGCAGGAGCGGTACCACTCCAACCTCGCCTTCTTCGAGTCGTTCGCGACCTTGGAGCGCAGCCGCGAGGACCTGCAGCGGGCGCTGCGGGAGGCGCACGTGCTGGTGCTCGGCACCGGGGGCCTCAACTCCAACACCATCCCGCACCTGTGCGGCCTCGGCGTGGGCAGGTTGACCCTCCTCGACCGGGACGTGGTGGAGCCGCGCAACTTCGCCCGCCAGTACCTCTACCGCCACCGGGACCTCGGCGCCCGCAAGGTCGCGGTCGCCGCCGACTGGGTACGCGGGTTCGACCCCACGATCAAGGTGGAGGCGCTCGACGCGAGCATCGACGGGCCGGAGGACGTCGCCGAGCTGGTGGGGCGGCTGAGGCCGGACGTGGTGATGTCCGGTGTGGACCGTCCTCGGGAGGTCGACGACTGGGTCAACGCCGGATGCGTCGCCCACGGCGTCCCGTACGTGCGCGGTGGCATGTGGGTGACCCAGGGGCTGGTGTGGTCGGTCGATCCGGGGGTGAGCGCCTGCCGGGCCTGCCCGCCCGACTCCCCGGCGCGCGCCGGTTCCGGCGGCACCGGCGACACCGGCGCCGCCGCAACCGACGTCGGCGGCGACGACGAGCTGGCGGCGATGGCGCTGTACCGGCGCAAGCCGCGGACCAACCGTGGGATCGGGCCGGTCGCCGGGCTGCTGGGCGCACTGTGCGCCTTCGAGGTCCTGCGCTACCTCACCCGGTTCGAGCCGCCCGCGTACGCCGGGCGGACGGTGTGGATCGACTTCGCGGCCGGTTGCGCGGTCCGGGTGGGGGAGCCGGTGCCACGCGACCCCACCTGTCCGGTGTGCGGTGACGCCGCGCGGCGCCCTCGCCCGGAGGGAGACAGGTTCCAAGCGACGGGAAGGAGGTGACCCCGTGAAGATCGAGATTCGTCGAGTCGAGAACACCAGGCTCACGGCCGTGTGCCCGTACGACGCGTGTGACTCCTGAGACGACTCGCGTCGCGTGGCCGCCGCGGCTCCGGCTCGACCGGGGCCGCGGCGGCCCACCGCCGCTGGGAGGAGGTGGGCTGTGACCGAGATGGCGGACACCGGCGTCCTGGCCGCCCTGAGCCGGGTCGTCGTCGCCCCGGACGACGACGGCGGGTACCTGCTGGGTCGGCCCGACCTGGGGGTCTACGTGGTGGTGCCGGAGGCCGGGGCGGTGTTCGTCCAGGCGCTGCAGCGGGGCGAGTCCCTGGCGTCGGCGACCGCCCTGGCCAGCGGGGTCGCCGGAGCCGAGGTCGACGGTGACGACTTTCTTTCCGGGCTGGCGGCCGCGGGGCTGCTGGACCCGCCCGCCTCCGGCACCCGGACCGGTGGCGGTGGCCGCCGGATGCGCGGCAGCCGGGAGATCCGCTGGATCGAGGGGGTCAGCCCGGCGGTGGCCCGCCGGCTGTTCGGACCGGTCGCGTGGTGCGGCTACGGCCTGGCGGCCGCGGTGGCGGTGGCGGTGCTGGTGGCCAGGCCGGACCTGCGGCCCAGCTTCGAGCACTCGTGGTGGTTGCCGGACCCGGTGCTGTCGGTCCTGCTGCTGCTCCTGATCGGGATGGTCCTGGCCGCCTGCCACGAGGCCTGGCACTGGCTGGCCGGCCGGGCGGTGGGCGTGCCCGCGGTGTTCCGGGTCAGCTACCGCGGCGTGTTCCTCGTCTTCGAGACCGACCTCAGCCAGATCGTGACCACCCCCCGCCGCCGCCGCTACGGGCCGTTCCTGGCCGGCATGGCCTTCGACGCCGTAGTGCTCGCCGTCGCGCTCAGCCTGCGGCTGGCCAACCGCACCGGCGCGCTCGTCCTGCCGGGCTGGCTGGACCGGCTGCTCGCGGCGGTGGTGCTGGTGCAGGTCGTGGTGATCGTGTGGCAGTGGGGAGCGGTGTTCCTGCGGAGCGACGCGTACGCGATCCTGGCCAACGCGCTGCGCTGCCACGATCTCTACCGGACCACCTGGCTGACCACGAAGGACCGGCTGTGGCGGCTGACCGACGCCGAGCGCGCCGAGCTCAACGCCGCCAGCGACCACGACCGGCGGGTGGCCCGCTGGTTCGGCCTGGTGTTCCTGGCCGGCATGGCCGCGCTGCTCTGGGTGGCCGCGGTCCTCCTCGTCCCGTTCCTCGTCTCGATGCTGGGATGGGTCGGCCACAGCCTGCGGCACCCGGCGCCGGCGTCGCTGTCGTTCTGGGAGGTGGTCGCGGTGACGGTCCTGGTCGTGGGGCGGTACGCCGCCGTGCCCGTGCTGGCGTGGCGGGAGCGCCGCCTGCGCGCGCGGGGGGTGCTGCGGTGAGCCCGGGCGCGGACGGCCGCGCCCGCCGCTGGGCCTGGCGGGCGTCGTACGCGGCGGTGATCGCGCTGGTGCTGCTCGCGCTGCAGGCCGGGCCGTACCGGTTCCTGCTGGGTAACGCGACCGGGTCGGTGGCCGAACCGGCCCGCGAGGCACCCTGCCTGCCCGGCACGGCCGTGGCCATCATGGACAGCCCGCACATCCCGCCGTCGGAGGCCGACCGGGTCCGGTACTCCACCACGCCGCCGACCTCCGGCCCGCACTTCGCCTTCACCATCGCCACCGGGGTCTACGACCGGCCCGTGGCCGAGGGCCTGACCGTGCACGCCATGGAGCACGGCCACGTCGTGATCCAGTACGCCCCGGACACCACCGGCGAGGTGGTCGCACGCCTGGAGCGGCTGGCGCGCAGGTACGGGTCGGACGTCATCCTCGCCCCGTACCCGGAGCTCGACCACGGCATCGCCCTGACCGCCTGGGGACGAATCGACCTGTTGGATGACTTCGATGAGCAGCGGATCAGCCGGTTCGTGACCGCGCTGCGGGGCAGGTACGTCCACGGCTGGACGACCGAATCGGACTGTCCATAAGACCTTCGTAGACCAGCCTGAACAGGGGTCCGCGACGGTACGTTGACATCCGTGGAGTTCCGGGTGCTCGGGCCGATGGAGATCCGGCGGGCCGGGTCACCCGTCACCGGCCTGCGGCGCCACGAACGGCTGGTCCTGGCCGTGCTCCTGCTCGAGTCTGGCCGGGTGGTGGCCGCCGACCGGCTCATCCGGCTCCTGTGGGACACCAGGCCGCCGGCCCGGGCCCGGTCGGTCCTGCAGACGTACGTGTCGCGGCTGCGCCGGGTGCTCGCCACCGGGGACGGCGCGCCCGCCGGGGACCGCGGCCCGCCCGGCAGCGGCGCGGCCACCGCCGGGACCGGTGGGCCGGCGGTGGTCGCGCGCCGGGGCGACGGGTACGCGTTGCTGGTCGACCCCCCCCTCTCGGTCGACGCGCACCCGTACCGGACGCTGGTCGACCGCGCCCTGGCGCTGCCCGACCCGGCCGCGCGCGCCCGGTTGCTGTGCGACGCCGAATCGCTGTGGCGGGGCCCGCCCCTG
>VSBZ01000227.1:0-3034 GCA_047459215.1 Micromonosporaceae bacterium
CCGCCCCGGCGTGGGACCGGGAGCGACTGCAGCCGCTGATCGGCGAGTACGCGGGGGCCGGCGAGGCCGGTCCGGCGGTGGAGGCGGAGCTGGCACACGAGTGCGCCCAGGTGCTGGAGCAGGCGTGGCGCGACACCTGGCGGGCCCGGGACCTGGTCGCCGCGTTGCCCGAGGCCGCTCACGTGCCACGGCGGTGGGACGACGACCGCCGGGCGTGGACGCGGCACCTGGACCGGGTCGTCGCCGGCACCGCGAACTTCCGCATCCGGATGGACCAGCTGCGGTCGTTCCGGTTCCTGCACGAGCTGGAGCGGCGTACGGTCGCGCTGGCGCGGCAGATGGCGCTGGACGACCCGGTCCGGCTGGCCGCACAGGTGGCCGCCGGCGACGCGCTCGCCGGCGAGGTGGTCGAACGGGACTGCGCGCACCGGATCGCGTCGGCGAGTGGGCGGCGCCGGCTGGTGCGGCCCCTGCTGCGGCTGCGACCGGTGGTGCCGTTCCACCGGCCGGCCGGCACCGAGCTGTGGTGGACCGAGAACACGCGGGTACGGGTCGAGATCCGCGGCGTGGACGACGGTGGGGTCGTCGAGCTGATGGTCGTCGCCGGTGCCAACCGGTCGGAGGAGGAGGCCGAGCGGACGCTGCCCGCGCCCGGGGCCCGGATGGCGTTCGTCGACTCCGACGAGGACCGGTTCCCCGACGTGCTGCCGGAGCAGCTGCCGTGGACCCACGAACCGGCCGGGGAGGAGGAGCCGTGACGGTCGTGGACGGCACACCAGCCGTCGAGCCGGCGGCCACCGCCGCGGCGCGGGCGGCGGTGGAGTCGGTGTGGGACCTGGTGTGCGACGGGGTCCGTACCCTCGTCGTGGACTCCCCGCCCGGAGCCGGCAAGTCCACACTGGTGCGCCAGGTGGCGCGCCGACTGGTCGCCGCGGGCGAGCAGGTGCCGGTGGTCGCGCAGACCAACGACCAGGCCGACGACCTCGCCTACCGGCTGGCCGGCGAGGTGCCCGAGGGGGTCACCGTCGGGCGGCTGTACGGCGGTACGTGGTCCCCGCGGTCCCGCCTGCCGGCGAACCTGGTCGCGTCCAGCCGGGTCGACGACCTCGAGGCGTGCGCGGTGCTGGTGGCCACCGCCGCCAAGTGGGCGTTCGTGGCCGGGCGACAGTGGCCACTGGGGATCATCGACGAGGCGTACCAGATGTCGTCGGCGGCGCTGGTGCGCGTCGCCGGGCTGTTCGACCGGCTCCTGCTCGTCGGCGACCCCGGTCAGCTGGAGCCGTTCACGGTGGCCGACGAGCGGATCGTCCGGCGGGTGGCCGCCTGGCCCCTGGACACCGCCGCGGGCACCGTGCTACGCAACCACCCGGACACCCCGGTGGTGCCGCTGCCGGTGAGCTGGCGGCTGCCGCCCTCAGCGGCGGACGTGGTGTCCGAGGCGTTCTACACCCGGCGGTTCCGGGCCGGGGTGCGCGACGGCGTGCGGGAGCTGGAGCTGCGCGCCCGGCCGCTGCCGGACGCGGTCGGGCGGGTGCTCACCACGGCCGCCGAGCACGGGTGGGGGCTGCTGGAGCTGCCGGCGGCGTACCTGCCGCACACCGACCCCGAGGCGGCCGGTGCGGTGGTGGAGGTGGTGGCGAGGCTGCTCGCGGCCGGCGCGGAGGTCACCGACGAGGTGGGGACCAGGCAGCTGGTCCAGAGTGACGTGGCGGTCGGCGTGGTGCACCGCGACCAGCGGGCGCGGCTGCGGTCCGCGCTGGACGCCCGCGGGCTGGGCGGGGTCGTCGTGGACACCGCCAACCGGCTGCAGGGGCGGGAGTTCGAGGTGGTCGTGGCCTGGCACCCGCTGTCCGGGCGGCGGGACGCGTCCGCGTTCCACCTGGAGGCGGGGCGGCTGTGCGTGCTCGCCTCCCGTCACCGGCAGGCGTGCATCGTGGTCACCCGCGCCGGCGTGCGGGAGCAGCTGGACGCCTGTCCGGCGACCGAGCCGGTGTGGCTCGGCGCCGATCCGCCCAGGGTGGACGGCTGGGAGGCGAACCACCTCTTTCTGGAGCGCCTTGCGAGATTCGCCACGAGCGTCTAGTGGACCGCCATCTCACCACAGCAGGACTCAATCTCCATGTTCAGTCCGTCCCGAGGCGTCGATTGCAGGACCCGCCTCCAAGGCGGACGGAGCGCGGCGAAAGAGCGTGGTCTAGCGCTGTAGAAAAGGCGACACCGCGTCGTCCCAACCACTGGACCGTTTGACGCACAGAGGTCTACTGCTGTATGGTTGCCACTCGTAGCTGTTGTCCCCCGTGTCCGGTTCGGGGGGTGATCCGGGTCCGGTGGTCGGATTCGCCGTTGCCGAATGGTCGTCCCCGCTAGAGCGGGGGAAAGGGAGCGGCACCCAGGGTCCGGTCCTGGGTGCCGCTGGGTGTCCAACCTCTTGCAGCAAGGAGGACATGGTGCAGAGTACCTGCCCTCACCGTTACGAGTGGCGACCAAGCGGCGTCGCCGTGCCGCTCGTGGTGGTCGTCAAGCTCATGCTCGGGTGGAATCGCAGCGTTCATCGTCTACCGGTACCCGTCGCTCTTCGACCCGCTTGCCCTCGCTCTGGGGCGTGATGATCTTGAGCGACAGGTACGTCCGGTAGTCGCAATGACACCCGCTGATCGGCTACTTCTGCCCCATCCGTCTCGTCAAAAGTATGGAGGGGACTGGAACACCGCGGGACTCCAAGGTATATGTGTGAGCATGTTGCCTGGCCGATCGCTGCGGGCAGTGAGTGCTTTGTGGGCGAAGACCGCCCGCGACGCTTCGGCTCCCAGCCGCTGGCATCCGTTGTTGGCCCACATGTGGGACAGCGCCGCTACCGCCGACTGGCTCTGGGACTGGCTGCCGCCCTCGGTCAGGCACCTGCTCGGCGGCGATCCCGGCCGTGAGCTGTACCGATGGTTGGCCGCGCTGCATGACCTGGGGAAGGCGTCCGTCGCCTTTCAGACGAAAGCGCCGCAGCTCGCCGCCGCCGTCGAGGCCGCCGGGCTCCCGTGCG
>VSBZ01000074.1:0-18306 GCA_047459215.1 Micromonosporaceae bacterium
TGGACATCGAGCCGGTGGCGGCCGACCGCAGCCGGGTGACGGTGCGGATGGAGTACGAACCGCAGAGGTTCACCGAGAAGGTGGCCGACGCCATGGGCCTCCTGCGGCGTCAGGTGCGCCGGGACCTGGACCGGTTCCGGGACTTCATCGAGGAGCGCGGCACCGAGACCGGTGGCTGGCGCGGGGAGGTCCGCGGCGACGAGCCTCCGGACGACGCCCGGACGTGGTGACCGCGTGCGCGGATGGGCACCGGGACGAGTGTGACGTTCGTGACCACGATGGTGGTCGTGGTCGATACGGGATGACGAACCGCGGATTGTGCGGTATCACTGGTACGACGACCAGGCCGGCCGGCGCCGGCACCGACTCCAGGATCCTTGACACGACGGGGGTGACGGCTCGCTGTGAGCGCACAGGTCGACCGGTCGCCCCCGTTGCCAGCCGTTGTCGACCTGTCCCGCCCCCCGCGGACGCTGTCCCGGCCACGCCTGCGGACGCGTACCCAGGTGTGGCTGGTGCTCGCCACGATCGCCGCCGCGTACGCCGCGGCGTACGCGTTCGGGCGGCGGTACACGTTCTTCGACGTGAAGATCTACCACGGGGCGGTGGAGTGGTGGCTCGCCGGCGGTGACCTGTACGAGTTCATCGCCCCCGGCACCACGCTCGGCTTCACGTACCCGCCGTTCGCGGCCCTGGTCATGCTCCCGATGGCCACGATGTCGGCGATCTCCGCCGGATGGGTCAGCGCGGTGGTCTCCGTGGTGGCCTTGGGCCTGGTGCTGGCGGCCATCCTGCTCCCGATCACCGACCGTCTGGGCTGGCCGCGGGGGCTGGCGCTGGGCATGGCGCTGCCGCTGGCGCTGGCGCTGGAGCCGGGCCGGGAGACGCTCGGCTTCGGCCAGGTGAACCTGCTGCTGTTCGGCCTCGTCATGGCGGACCTGGTGGGCCTGCGGGCGCGTAGCCGCGCCGGTCAGGCGGCCGCCGCGACGGCGCAGCGAACCGGACCGGACCACCTCGGGGAGGCGCTGCGCCGGTTCTGGCGGTCCGGCGTGTGGGCCGGGGCGGGCATCGGGCTCGCCACCGCCGTGAAGATCACACCTGGCCTGTTCATCGTCTACCTGCTGCTGTCGCGGCAGTGGCGACCCGCGGCGGTGGCCGCCGGCACGGCCACGGCCGCCAGCCTGGTGGCGTTCCTGTACGCCCCGCGCGAGTCGCTGGCGTACTTCACCAGCGTGCTGTGGCAGACCGACCGGGTGGGCGCGGCCGACTTCACCCCGAACCAGTCGCTGGCGGGCGTGCTCGCCCGGCTGTACGACCAGACCCACGCCCCGACCATGCTGTGGGTCTCGTTCGCGGCGGTGTGCGCCGCGCTCGGGCTGTCGCGGGCCGTCACCGCCCACCGGGAGGGCGACGAGCTCGCCGCCTTCACCCTGGTCGGCCTGACCGCGGTCATCCTCAGCCCGATCTCGTGGACCCACCATTTCGTCTTCGTGATCCCGGCGATCGTGGTGATGGCCGACGCCGCGTTGCGTCACCGCCAGGCCAGCCGCGGGCTGGGGTTCGCCCTGGCCGCCCCGGCCGTGCGGTACGCGGCCGGCGCCGTCGGCACGTACGTGCTGTTCCTCGTGTCCCCGATCTGGTGGGTCCACCACCGGCTGCCGGAGGGCTCCCACTACGACAGCGGGTTGTGGGGCGTGCTGGCCGAGAACTCCCTCGCCCTCGGCCTGATCGTGCTCGTGGCGGCGATGCCGTGGCGTCCGGGCGCGGAGCCGGCGTTCGGTCAGTCCCGCTCCCGCCTGGCCGGCGTGCGCGGCTGGTAGCGCGGCGGATACCGTCGACCGCGTGCAGCGGTGGGAGTTCTGGATCGACCGGGGCGGCACCTTCACCGACATCGTGGCCCGGCGGCCCGACGGCACCCTGGTGACCCACAAGCTGCTGTCGGAGGACCCCGACCGGTACGAGGACGCGGCGGTGGCCGGCATCGAGGCCCTGCTCGGCACCACGCCCGACGCCCGCACGGTGTCGGAGGTCCGGATGGGCACCACCGTGGCGACCAACGCGCTGCTGGAGCGCACCGGTGAGCCCACCGCGCTGGTGATCACCCGCGGGTTCGGGGATGCGCTGCGGATCGGTTACCAGAACCGGCCGCACATCTTCGAGCGGCGGATCGTCCTGCCCGAGCAGCTGCCGCAGCGGGTGATCGAGGTGGACGAGCGGGTGGCCGCCGACGGCACCGTGCTGCGGCCGGTGGACCTCGACGCGCTGGAGAAGGAGCTGCGACGGGCGTACGACGACGGCATCCGCGCGGTCGCCGTGGTGTGCCTGCACAGCCACCTGTACCCGCAGCACGAGCGGGCGATCGGCGAGCTCGCCACCCGGATCGGGTTCCCGCAGGTGTCGCTGTCCAGCGAGGTGAGCCCGCTGATGAAGCTGGTGCCCCGCGGCGACACCACGGTCGTCGACGCGTACCTGTCGCCGATCCTGCGCCGGTACGTGGACCGGGTCGCGGCCGCCCTGCCCGGGGTCCGGCTGTTGTTCATGCAGTCCAGCGGCGGGCTGGCCGCCGCGGACCACTTCCGCGGCAAGGACGCGATCCTGTCCGGTCCGGCCGGCGGGCTGGTCGGGATGGTCCGCATGTCGCAGCTGGCCGGGTTCGACCGGGTGATCGGCTTCGACATGGGCGGCACCTCCACGGACGTGTCCCACTTCGCCGGCGAGTACCAGCGGGTGTTCGGCACCCAGGTGGCCGGGGTGCGGTTGCGCGCCCCGATGCTGGACATCCACACCGTGGCCGCCGGTGGCGGGTCGGTGCTCCAGTTCGACGGCAGCCGGTTCCGGGTCGGCCCCGGCTCCGCCGGGGCCGACCCGGGACCGGCCTGCTACCGCCGCGGCGGCCCGCTCACCCTCACCGACGCGAACGTCCTGCTCGGACGGATCCAGCCGGCTCACTTCCCGGCGGTGTTCGGCCCGAGTGGCGACCAGCCGCTGGACGACGAGATCGTGCGGCGGCGGTTCGCCGAGCTGGCCGAGGAGGTCACGGCCGCGACCGGGCAGCCGCACACCCCTGAGCAGGTCGCGGTCGGCTTCCGCCGGGTCGCCGTGTCCAACATGGCCAACGCCATCAAGAAGATCTCCGTCCAGCAGGGACACGACGTCACCCGGTACGTGCTGACGACCTTCGGCGGCGCGGGCGGGCAGCACGCCTGCGAGGTGGCCGACGCGCTGGGCATCCGGACGGTCCTGGTGCCCCCGCTGGCCGGGGTGCTGTCGGCGCTCGGCATCGGGCTGGCCGACGTGACCGTGATGCGGGAGCAGTCGGTGGAGCGGCCGCTGTCGGACGAGGTGGTGCCGCACCTGCGGACGGTCGCCGACGCGCTGGCCGCCACCGCCGAGGCCGAGCTGCGCGCCCAGCACCCGGACGGCGAGATCCGCCTCCTCCGCCGGGCCCACCTGCGCTACGACGGCACGGACACGGCGCTGACCGTCACGTTCGGCGAGCCCGCCGCGATGGTCGCCGAGTTCGAGGCGGCGTACCGGCGCACGTACTCGTTCCTGCTGGACCGGCCGCTGATCGTGGAGGCGCTGTCGGTGGAGGCGGTCGGGGTCACCGAACCGCCCGACCTGACCCGGCTGGGCGAGCGCCGCGACCCGGGCCCGCCCATGGTCGACCGGGTGCGGCTGTTCAGCGGCGACACCTGGGTGGAGGTGCCGCTGTACCTGCGGGAGCGCCTGTCGGCCGGGGAGACGCTCACCGGCCCGGCGATCATCGCGGAGGCCAACTCGACCACGGTCGTGGACGACGGGTGGCGGGCCACCGTCACCCGGTACGGCCACCTGCTGCTGGAGCGGGTGCGGGAGCCGGCCCCGGTCACCGGGGTGCGGACCACCGTCGACCCGGTGATGCTGGAGATCTTCAACAACCTCTTCATGTCGATCGCCGAGCAGATGGGCGCCCGGCTGGAGTCCACCGCCCAGTCCGTGAACATCAAGGAGCGGCTGGACTTCTCCTGCGCGCTGTTCGACCCGGACGGCAACCTCATCGCCAACGCCCCCCACATGCCGGTGCACCTGGGGTCGATGGGCGCGAGCGTGAAGGAGGTGATCCGCCGCCGGGCGGGGGACATGCGGCCCGGCGACGTGTACGCGGTCAACGACCCGTACCACGGCGGGACCCACCTGCCGGACGTCACGGTCATCACCCCGGTGTACGACGACGCCGGCCGCGAGGTCCTGTTCTACGTCGCGTCCCGCGGCCACCACGCGGAGATCGGCGGGATCACGCCCGGCTCGATGCCGGCGCACAGCCGCAACGTGCACGAGGAGGGCGTGCTGTTCGACAACTGGCTGCTGGTGCGCGACGGCCGGTTCCGGGAGGAGGAGACCCGCCGGCTGCTCACCTCCGCCCCCTATCCCTCCCGTAACCCGGAGACCAACCTGGCCGACCTGCGCGCCCAGATCGCCGCCTGCGCCAAGGGGATCGAGGAGGTCCGTCGCATGATCGACCACTTCGGCCTGGACGTGGTGCAGGCGTACATGCGGCACGTGCAGGACAACGCCGAGGAGGCGGTGCGCCGGGTCATCGACGCGCTGTCCGACGGCGAGTACACGTACGAGATGGACAGCGGCGCGACGATCCGGGTCAAGGTCACGGTGGACCGACAAGCCCGGTCGGCCACGATCGACTTCACCGGCACCTCGCCCCAGCTGGCGACGAACTTCAACGCCCCCACGTCGGTGGCCACCGCGGCGGTGCTGTACGTGTTCCGCACCCTGGTCGCCGACGACATCCCGCTCAACGACGGGTGCCTGCGGCCACTGCGGATCGTGGTGCCACCCGGCACGATGCTCTCGCCGACCTACCCGGCGGCGGTGGTCGCCGGCAACGTGGAGACCTCCCAGGCGGTGACCGGTGCGCTGTACGCGGCGCTGCGGGTGCAGGCGGAGGGGTCGGGCACGATGAACAACGTGACCTTCGGCAACGACCGCTACCAGTACTACGAGACGGTGGGCTCGGGGTCCGGTGCGGGCGAGGGCTTCGACGGCGCGTCGGTGGTGCAGACGCACATGACCAACTCCCGGCTCACCGACCCCGAGGTGCTGGAGTGGCGCTTCCCGGTGCGGGTGGACCGCTTCGCGGTGCGGCGCGGCAGCGGTGGCGCGGGCAGGTGGCGGGGCGGGGACGGCGCGGTGCGCCGGATCCGGTTCCTCGAACCGATGACGGTCAGCACCCTGTCCGGGCACCGCCGGGTGCCGCCGTACGGGATGGCCGGCGGCGCGCCGGGCACGCCGGGCCGCAACTACGTGGAGCGTGCCGACGGCTCGGTCACCGAGCTGGCCGGCGCCGACTCGACCGAGGTCGGCGTCGGCGACGTGCTGGTGGTGGAGACCCCGGGCGGCGGCGGCTACGGCGTACCGGAGGACTGACGGGCCCCGTTCCCGTCCGGTGCGTGCTCCAGGCCCCAGGCCGGGGCGTCATGGGCAGTCACCCTGTCGGCACGCCCGGACGACCTCCGCCATCTCGTCGATGGTCCGCGGCCTGCCCCAGGTGGGGTCCAGAGCCTCGGTGGTCGTGAACGGGCTGACCATCTCCTGGTCGCTCGGGGTCTGGAGCCACAGACCGTCCGGCCGGGCGAAGAAGATCGGCGCGTCGCTGGGCATCCGCTCCGGCCGGATCACCGCGCTGGCGTGGTCGGGGAGCCACTGCGTGTGGTCCAGGAGGACGAGCAGCACTTCCGGCCGAGGGTTGGCGGCCGCCAGGTCCCTGGGCGAGGTCGGGTTGGCCTTGTCCACCATCACGTAGACCTTCCCGTCCCGGACGAGTGACTCGTCGCCGGCGAGCACCTCCTCGACGGCGACCTCGAAGGTCAGATATATGCCGGTGTACCTGCCGTCATCCGCGGGGCCTTCGTACTCGTACTCGACGCCCTCGAAGACGTCGGTGAGGACTCCACGTGCCACCAGATCGCTCTCGGCGATCATTTGACGGGGTGACCCCATGCCGATGTAGGACAGGTCAACGCCCAGCGCCAACTGCTGGGCGAACTCCTCGGCAGACTCGGCCTCATCCTGCTCGTGTCCGCACGCGGATACGGCGAGCGCAAGCGCGAGCGTGGCAGAGAGGCTTTTTACCGGAAAGGGCCTCACGTTACTCTCCGCAATTTAACCATAGTGGGCATTGATGTGAGCTATGTCGTGACCGCTGTAACGCCGATACTTCAGGTCGGGCGAGTTGGTCACAGGATCGTTCATGGCGTTGCCAGAGCTGTGTCCGAGGCCGACACTATGCCCCAGCTCATGAACTGCCACCTGCCTGCGCATGTCATAGTCGTACGGCCCGATGGCATCAATATCGGGAATGTCGAGCACCAGCGTAGAAGAGTTGCAGATCCCTGTCGTCACATAGCTGAAGCAAGTTCGGCGACCGACAACAGGTGTGGGCAAGGAGGAGGTGTCCCACCATACGTCAATCCTGTTGTCCTGGCACGTGCCGTGGTTCGTTCCGACCACCATGGCAGTTGTGTCGCCGAGTACCCCCATCGCATAGGGCGGAATTGCCGTGTCGTAGCTCCACGTGATCCTCTTGCACCAGTCATGTACAGCATTGTCGGCTACGGACCGGTCGACGTTGTTGGGGAATGGGTTCGCAGATGCGGGAGGTGGCGATGCCACGAGCATGCAGAGTGTAGCCGCAGCCGATGCTGTCCTAATGAGACTTCTCCGCATGCAAGAATCTTAGAGCATATGTCAAACGATCGTCGACAGCTCACGCATGGCGGCGCTCTATTCGAAGAATGCGACGGGACGGTACGAGTGGGCGCAGAGCGGGCGGGTCTGGGCGCAATCCCCGGACGCTCGGCGGCGGCCCGACGCTGGAAACGGGAGTCCGCCGGGACACACCTCACCGACGCGGCGCGTGTCGTGGCTGCCGCGCGGGCGACTCACCCGTGGCTGTCCCGGTGGTGGTCGCCGCCGTGGATCTGGTCGACGGCGTGGTCGAGCAGCGGGCCGAGCACGGCCAGCCCGTCGCGCGCCCCGCCCCGGGAGCCGGGCAGGTTGACGATCAGGGTGCGGCCGGCCACGCCCGCGACTCCGCGCGACAGCACGGCCGCGGGCACCTTCGCCGCCCCGTACGCCCGGATCGCCTCCGCGATCCCCGGGACCTCGTAGTCGATCACCGCGCGGGTGGCCTCGGGCGTCCGGTCGGTCGGGCTGATCCCGGTCCCGCCGCTGGTCAGCACCACGTCGACGCCGGCGGCGACCGCCTCCCGCAAGGCCTCGGCCACCGGCTCACCATCGGGCACCACCACCGGCTCGCCCACCTCGTAGCCCAGGTCCCGCAGGCCGGCCACCAGGAGCGGGCCGCTGGTGTCCTCGTACACCCCGGCCGCGGCCCGGTTGGACGCCACAATCACCCGGGCGGTCCTCACGGCCGGTCCTCCGGGCGGACCCACACGCCGGTCTTACCGCCCTCCTTGCGCAGGACCCGCACCCGCTCGATGGTCGCGGCCGGGTCCACCGCCTTGATCATGTCGACGAGCGCCAGCCCGGCGGCCGCAACGGCGGTCAGCGCCTCCATCTCCACGCCGGTGCGGTCGGCGGTCCGGGCGGTGGCCGTGATCCGCACCGTGTCCGTGCCGAGTTCCAGGTCCACGCCGACCGAGTGCAGCGCGATCGGGTGGCACAGGGGCACCAGGTCGGGGGTGCGCTTGGCGCCCATGATGCCGGCGATCCTCGCCACCGCCAGCGCGTCACCTTTGGGCAGACCGTCGGCCCGCAGCAGCGCCACCACCTCGGGGGTGGTGCGCACCTCGCCCGCGGCCACCGCCTCGCGCGCCGAGACCGGCTTGCCCGACACGTCCACCATGCGGGCCGCCCCGGTGGCGTCGACGTGGGTCAGCTGCTCGGCCACCCTGCGAGCGTACAAAGCCGCCGCGCCATCGGCGCGGCGGCCAGGTCAGGGACGGCGCCCGCCGCCGGGCCGCGGGTGGGCGGCAGCCGGCGACCGCGACGGGCCGGGTCAGAGGTACTGCCCGGGGTGCCGCTCCTCGGTGCGGGGCGTTCCCGGAACGCCCGACGGCAGCGCCGCGCGTCCGCGCATCTGGTCGAGCTGGATCCGGGCCGCCATCTGCTGCGCCACCAGCGCCGCCTGGATGCCGTGGAACAGGCCCTCCAACCAGCCGACGAGCTGCGCCTGCGCGATCCGCAGCTCGGCCTCGCTGGGCGCGCCGTCCTCGCTGAACGGCAGCGTCAAGCGGTCCAGCTCGTCGGTCAGCTCGGGTGCCAGCCCCTGCTCCAGCTCCCGGATGGAACGCTGGTGGATCTCCTTGAGGCGCTGCCGGCCGGCCTCGTCGAGGGGAGCCGACTTCACCTCGTCCAGCAGCTGCTTGATCATGCTGCCGATCCGCATGACCTTCGCGGGTTGCTCCACCAGCTTCGCCAGGTCCTCGCGCTCCTCCTCGGCCTGGCCCTGCGGCGTAGCCCCTGGTACGGGCATGGCGCCGACCGGCTGGCCGTCCGGTCCCACCACGACCACGGTCTTGCGGCCGCTCTGGTCGGACGGGCGCGTCGACTCGTCACGGGTCTGGGGATTCCGCTCGGTCACAACCTCACGATACCCACCCCGGTGTGCCCCATTCGAGTCCGAACCTCCCGTCCCGCCGGGCCGGGGCGGCGGGGCCAGGTGGGATGCGGGCCGTCGTCGCCGGCCGGCGGCACCCGGACCGGCCCACCGGCTACCGGTCTCGCGCGGCGCGGACCGGTAGCGTGAGCGCATGCCCGTCGATCATCGCGCGGTGCTCACCCGCCCCTCGCCCCCGCCGGACCACACCCTCCGCTACGGCGACCACCCCGACCAGGTCGCGGATCTCCGCGTGCCGCCGGGAACCGCGCCGGCGCCGCTGGTGGTGGTCGTCCACGGCGGGTTCTGGCGCGCCGCGTACGACCGGGCCCACACCGGCCCGCTCGCGGCCGACCTGGCCGCGCGGGGGTGGGCGGTCGCCCAGCTGGAGTACCGGCGCACCGGCCAGCCGGGTGGCGGCTGGCCCGGCACGTTCGCCGACGTCGCCGCCGGGCTGTCGCTCGTGCCGGCCCTGGCCGCCGAGGTCGCCCCGGTGGCGGACGGGCCACCGGTGGTGCTCGGCCACTCGGCCGGCGGTCACCTGGCGCTGTGGTGGGCGGGTCTCGGCCGGGTCCGGGCGGTGGTGGCGCTCGCCCCGGTGGGCGACCTCCCGTCGGCGTACCGCCTCGGCCTGGACGACGGGGCGGTGGCCGAGCTGCTGGGCGGTGGTCCGGAGGAGCGGGGTCCCAGGTACGCGTACGCCCAGCCCGCCCCCGCGGCGGACGTACCCGTGACCGTGGTGCACGGTACCGAGGACGCCCAGGTGCCGGTGGCGATGAGCCGCGACCTGGTGGCGAGGCTGCGCGCCGCCCGCGCCGGCGGGACGGGCGTGACCGGCTCCGACGGCCGGGGTCCGGCGGAGCCCGCGCACCGGCCCGGCCCGGCCCCGGTGGAGCTCGTCGAGCTGCCGGGCGTGGAGCACTTCGCCCTCATCGACCCGGAGTCGGACGCGTGGCCGGTGGTCGTCCGGGCGCTGGAGGCGGCGCGCGCCGGGCGGGCCGGTGACCCGGGACCGACGCGGTGACCAGGGTCGTCGGACGGGCCCCGGGATTGACGCTGTGAGCGGGGGCAAGGTACAACGCACCCGGACCGGCGCACCGCCGGTGAGAGGAGATTCCGTGGGCATCGACCGTAGGCGGGTGCTCGGTTTGATCGGCGGCCTGGGCGCGGCGGGTCTGGTCTCCGCCTGTGGCGCCGGGCAGGCGACCACGCCGGTCGTCCACCACGCGCACGCCCGCATCGGCCTGCTCGTGCCGGGCACCGGTGGCTACAAGCAGATCGGCGACGACATCCTCAACGGGTTCAACCTGTACCTGCGGACCACCGGCAACCGGCTGGGTGGCCACCCGGTCGCCACCGAGCTCGCCAACGAGGGCGACTCCGTCGACACGGCGATGGCGGCGCTGGAGGATCTGCTGGCCCGCGGCGTCCACGCCGTCATCGGGGTGGCCAACTCCGCGGCCATGATGCCGGTGAGCGAGCGGATCGAGGAGGTGCATGTCCCGCTGCTGGGCACCGCCGCGTCCCCGGCGGCGCTGCAGGGCACCCCGCACGTGTGGCGGACCTCGTACGTTAACGACGAGCCCGGCCGGGCGCTGGGCCGGCACCTCGCCAGGGCGGTCGACGGGCCGGTCGCGGTCGTCGCCCAGGACGACCCCGCGGGCGTCGACGCCGTCCTCGGGCTGCGGGAGTCCTTCGGGGAGGCCGGCGCCACCGACCGGTTGCTGGAGCCGATCTTCACCCCCGCGGTGCCGCAGCCGGAGCCGGGCCACTTCGACGCCGCCCTCCGTGACGTGCGCCGCGCGAACCCGCGAGCGGTCTTCGCCTGCTACGTCGGGGACGCCGCGGCCGCGTTCCTGCAGCGGTACGTGGACCGCGGGCTGGACCCGCGGATGCTCTACGCGCCGGCCCACCTGACCGAGGGTGCCGTGCTGGCCGCCGTGGGCGAGGCCGCGCTCGGCGTCCGGACGTCCGCCAACTACGCACCTGAGCTGCGGAACCCGACCAACCGCGAGTTCGCCACCGCGTACCGGCGGGACTTCGGTGGGCAGCCGACCATCTACGCGGTGGCCGCGTACGACGCGGCGGCCGCGGTCGACAAGGCGCTCGCGCTCAGCGGCGGGGACCTCGATCCGCAGAACGTCAACGCCAACCTCGCCCGGGTGGGCCAGATCGACAGCCCTCGCGGCCGGTGGCAGTTCAACCAGGGCCGGACCCCCACCCAGAAGTGGTACCTGCGGAAGGTCGACTACGACGGCCCGCTGCTGTCCAACCTGGTGCTCCGGGAGCTGGGCACGCTGGGCTGAACACCGCCGGCCGGCCGGCGAACGTGGTCAGGCTGCGACCGGACCGCCCCGCAGCTCGGCGACGCAGCACTTGACGCTCCCGCCGCCCTTGTGCAGCTCGGACAGCTCGACCGGCACCGGGGTGTACCCGGCCGCGGCGTACCTGGCCGCCATCCGCTCCGCCTCCGCGTTGATCACGACGTGCCGCCCGTCGCTGACGACGTTGAGCCCGAACGCGGCCGCGTCCTCCTCGTCGGCGATGACCGCGTCCGGGAACAGCCGACGGAGCACGTCCCGGTCGGGCGGAGAGAACGCGCCCGGGTAGTACGCGATCCGGCCGCGACCGGAGGCGTCGAGCACCGCCAGCGCGGTGTCGAGGTGGTAGAAGCGGGGGTCGACCAGGCGCAGCGAGATGACCGGGAGCCCGAACACCTCCTGCACCTCCCGGTGCGCGGCGGGGTCGGTACGGAAGCCGAAGCCGGCCAGGATCACCCCTCCGACGTACGCCAGGTCGCCTTCGCCCTCGGTGGTGTGCCGGGGCTCGACGTAGCGGAAGCCGTGCCGCTCGTAGAACTCGCGGTAGACGGCGGCCTCGCCGGCCCGCTGCGGATAGCGGAACCGGGCGCCGTACGCGATCCCGTCGACCACCAGGGCGCTGTTGGCCGCGTACACCATGTCCGGAAGGTCGGGCTGCGGCTCCACGGTCACGACCCGGTGGCCCAGGTCGACGAGGGTCTCCCGCAGCCTCTGCCACTGCTTGACCGCGAGCCCGGTGTCCACCGGGCGCTCCGGGTCCATCCACGGGTTGATGGCGTACTCCACCCGGAAGTGGGCCGGCTCGCACATCAGGTAGCAGCGTGGCTGGTTCATGCATCAGTAGGCTATGCACCGATCATTAGCCGAAACAGTTGCTCACGTTGCGTCCAGAGGGCGAGGCGTTGCGCATGGACGAGCTGGACAGGCGGATCATTGCGCAGCTGGTCGCGAACGCCCGGGCGTCGTACGCCGAGATCGGCGCGGCGGTGTCCCTGTCGGCGCCGGCGGTCAAGCGGCGGGTGGACCGGCTGCGCGCCAGCGGCGTCATCCGCGGCTTCACGACGATCCTCGACCCGGCAGCGGTCGGGTGGACCACCGAGGCGTTCGTGGAGCTGTTCTGCGTCGGTCGCACCACCCCCGACCGGATCGCCGAGGCCGCCCGACGCCACCCCGAGGTGGTGGCGGCCTACACCGTCTCCGGCGAGGCCGACGCCCTGGTGCACCTGCGGGCGGCCAACATCGCGCACCTGGAGCAGGCGCTGGAGCGGCTGCGGGCGGAGCCGTTCGTCACCTCCACCCGCAGCACCATCGTGCTGTCCAGCCTGGTCACCGACGCCGGTGCGGCGGTGACCGGATCCGCCTCGCCAGGGCGGGAACCGCCGCCGTCCACGGCGGCGTCCAAGCTGGCGTGACCGAGCCTGACCGGAGCGCGTACCCCCGCCCCCTGCTCCCGACCCGCCGGGTGCGCCCGGCCGGTGCGGCGCGGGCCCGCCCGGTGCTGGGCGTCGCGCTGTCCGCCGGCCTGCTGCTGGCGGGGTGCACCTCGGGCGGCGGCGGTACCGACCCGGTGAGCGCCCCGCCGCTGCGGCTGGTCGCGTTCGAGTCGTGCGACCAGGCCGCCGCGTCGCTGCGCGCGGCCGTCATGGACCACATCGGAGCGCTCGCGTTCCCCGGGGCCGACCCGCGTGCCGGCGGGCCCGAGGCCGGGGACGCCGCCCCGGCGCCGCCGGTCGCGGCGCGGGAGGACGCGACCGTCCTCGGGAGCGAGGCGATGCCCGCGGCGCCGGCGGTCCCCGACGTCCCGGGTGCGACCGTCCCCCACTCCGGTACGAACGTCCACGAGCGCGGGGTCGACGAGCCGGACCTGGTGAAGACCGACGGACGCCGGATCGTCACCGTGACCGACGGCGTGCTGCGGGTCGTCGACGCGAGCCGGATGGTGGAGACGGCCCGGGTGCACCTGTGGGAGCACGCCGGGCAGGGAATGCTGTGGCAGCCCGCGGACCTGCTGCTGCACGGCGACGTGGCGCTGGTCCTGGTCGCGTCCGCGTGGGACGCGGTGGTGCCGCTGCCGGCGCCGGTCCCCGCTCCGGACGGCAGGGTGGCGCCGGGGGCGGAGGAGGCGCCCGGCGGTGCCGGGCCCGGCGGCGCGGTCCCGCCGTCCGAGCCGGTCATCGTCGGGCCGCGGCTGCTGCTGGTCGGGCTGGGAGCCCGCCCGGCCGTGCTCGCCGAGTACGAGGTGGACGGCGAGCTGGTGGACGCCCGCGCCACCGGTCCGGTCGTCCGCGTGGTGGTCCGCTCGGGTCCGCGGTTCGCGTTCCCGTTGGTCGACCCGACCGCCGACGCCGAGCGGCGCGAGGCGGCGTACCGGAAGGTCGTCGAGGCCGCGGGCGTCGACGACTGGCTGCCCCGGTACCGGCTCACCACCGGGTCCGTCACCGCCACCGGCCAGGTGGAGTGCACGGCCGTCAGCCACCCGGACACCTACTCCGGGACGTCGATGCTCACGGTCCTGACGTTCGACCTGTCGACCGGCGGGCTGGGCGACGGCGACCCGGTCAGCGTGGTGGCCGACGGCGACACCGTCTACAGCAACGGCTCGAGCCTGTACGTGGCCAGCGACCGCCGGTGGGCGGCTCCCGCCCGACCGGACGGCGGGTCGCCGCAGGCGCGGACGGACATCTACAAGTTCGACATCTCCGGCCCGGGCCGGCCACGCTACGTGGCCTCCGGCTCGGTGCCCGGGTACCTCGTCAACCAGTACGCGATGAGCGAGTGGGACGGGCACCTGCGGGTGGCCGTGACCACCGGGGACGGCGGGGAGACGGTCTCGGCGGTGCGGGTGCTGGCGCAGCGCGGGAGCGCGCTGGTGGAGACCGGCTCGGTCGGCGGGCTGGGCGCCGGCGAGCAGATCTACTCGGTGCGGTTCGTCGGGCCGGTCGGCTACGTCGTCACATTCCGCCGCACGGACCCGCTGTACACACTGGACCTGTCCGACCCGGCCGCGCCGAGGGTCCGTGGCGAGCTGAAGATCACCGGATACTCGTCGTACCTGCACCCGATCGACGGCGACCGCCTGCTCGGCGTGGGCCAGGAGGCGGACCTCGACGGCGTCGTGCAGGGAACCCAGGTGTCGCTGTTCGACGTCTCGGACCCGGCCGCGCCGTCCGTCCTGGACCGGCACGAGATCCGGTACGGGTACAGCGAGGCGGAGGTCGACCCGCACGCGTTCCTGTGGTGGGAGCCGGCGCGGGTGGTGGTGCTGCCGGTGACCGTGCCCACCGACGCCGGCTTCCGCGCCCCGCCGCGGTCCGGGGTGCTGGTGCTGCGGCTGGAGGGGGACCGGTTCACCGAGGCCGGGTTCGTCCCCCACCCGGCGGACGACCCGTGGTCGGGCAACCGGATCCGCCGCAGCCTCGTCATCGGTGACGTCCTGTGGACGGTCTCCGACCTGGGGCTGCAGGCCAACACCCTGGCCGGGCTGGGCGAGCTGGCGTGGCTGCCGCACGCCGGGCGGTGACGGGCGGGACCCGGTGTCCGGGCACCCGCCGGCGCCGCCACGGACGCTACAGGTACATGCCGGTGCCGGCCGGCTCCGGCGGGTGGGACGGCAGGTTGCCCTCGTCGAAGAACCGCCGTCCGCCGAACTCGCCGAGCAGCCGGTCGTCCAGCTCGTCGGCGAGGCTCGTCATCACCTGCACCGCCAGGATGAGGTGGCTGGGTTGGAAGTTGCGGCCGAACACCGGAATGGACGCCCACACCGTGTCGTCGGCGCAGTACAACCGACCGACCGGCATCCGGTTGGTGAGCTCCGACAGCCGCCCGTACAGCCGTTCGCTGGGCCGCACCTGGGTGAGGATGGGTGACAGGACGTCCACCACCGGTGGTCGCTCGCGCACCTTGACGAAGACCATCGCCGAACCGGCGCGGATCCCGATGTCCCCGTCCGGGTCGGCGTTGAGCCGGTCCGGGCTGGTCTGGTACATGGCGGCGAGCACCGCGCGGACCTGCTCGCGCAGGGCGGCGGCGTCGGCCTCGGCGTCGTGCTCCGGCGCCGGCGGTCGAGACGCCGCTCCCGGCAGCCCCTCGACCGCCCGCGCCGTCCCCAGCGCAGGCACGCTCACCGGCCGCTGCGCGCCGTCCCGGGCGGTGTAGACCAGGAACGCCGGGTGCGGGGCGCCGTACACGTCCCGCAGGGTGCGGGTCAGCAGCGTCGCCAGCCGCTGCGCCGCCGGCCCGTCCACCCGGTCGACGGTCAGGCCGAAGTCCGTCCCGGACCCCTCGTCCACCCCCGGGGGCGACCAGCCCAACGCGACCATCTCCGCCACCGCGGTCCGGTTCATCCGGTACTCCGGCGGCAGCGACGCGTTGCCGATCGCCCGCGCCACCAGTCGACCGTCGGTGGCCGTGGCGGTCACCGAGTACGCGGCGTTGCCGGTGCCGCTGGCGGTCGGGTCGAGGACGATCTCGAGCGTGGCGCCGTCCGGCAGCGCGGCGACCGCCTCCGCCAGGCCGTGCGTGAACTCGCGCCAGGCGGCGGCCACCTTCTCCCGTAGGTCCGCAGTGTCCGGATTGTCCTCAAGCAGCGGCATCCCGGTCCTCCCGCCGTCGCGACTCACCATACCGACGGACGCCGCACCTGTGAGAACGTTGTGGCATGGGTAACCGGACGCAACCGTCGTCGACACCTCCACCGTCGCCGTCGCGCGTGCGCACGAGCGGACCCAAGCGGGTGGCCGCCGGCGTGCGCGGGGTGGCGGCCGGGCTTGGTGCGGCCGTCGGCGCCATGGGGGTGCGGCGGACCGCGCTCACGCTGACCCGGGTCAACCAGGCCGGCGGGTTCGACTGCCCCGGCTGCGCGTGGCCGGAACCGTCCCCCGACCAGCGCTCGCACGCGGAGTTCTGCGAACAGGGCGCCAAGGCGGTGGCCGACGAGGCGACCCTGCGCCGCTGCGGACCCGAGTTCTTCGCCGCCCACCCGATCAGCGACCTCGCCACCCGCACCGACCACTGGCTCGGCAGGCAGGGACGGCTCATCACGCCGATGGTCCGCCGTCCCGGCGCGGACCACTACACCCCGATCAGCTGGGACGAGGCGCTGGACCTGTTCGCCCGCGAGCTGCGCGCCTGCTCCGACCCGGACCAGGCCGTCTTCTACACCTCCGGCCGCACCTCCAACGAGGCGGCCTTCCTGTGGCAGCTGCTCGCGCGGGCGTTCGGCACCAACAACCTGCCGGACTGCTCCAACATGTGCCACGAGTCCTCCGGCGTGGCGCTCAGCGCCACGATCGGCGTCGGCAAGGGCACGGTCACGCTCGAGGACATCCACGCCGCCCGGCTCATCGTGGTGGTCGGCCAGAACCCGGGCACCAACCACCCGCGCATGCTCACCGCGCTGGAGCGCGCCAAGCGGAACGGCGCGAAGATCCTCGCGATCAACCCGCTGCCCGAGGCCGGCCTGATCCGCTTCCGCAACCCGCAGCGACCGTCCGGCGTGGTGGGTCGCGGTACGCCCCTGGCCGACCGGTTCCTGCAGATAAAGGTGGGCGGGGACGCCGCGCTGTTCCAGGCCGTGGGCGCGCTGCTGGTGGACTGGGACGCGATCGACCGGCAGTTCATCGCCGACCACACCGAGGGCTTCGAGGCGTACGCGGCCCGCAAGCTGGACTGGGACCGGGTGATCGCCGCCACCGGCCTGACCCGGGAGGAGATCGAGGCGGCGGCGCGGATGTTCGCCGACTCGCCGGCCACCGTCGTGTGCTGGGCGATGGGGCTGACCCAGAGCCCGCACGCGGTGGCCACCATCCAGGAGATCGTCAACGTGCAGCTGCTGCGCGGGATGATCGGGCGGCGGGGGGCCGGGCTGTGCCCGGTGCGCGGTCACTCCAACGTGCAGGGTGACCGCACCATGGGCATCGTGCCGCGCCCACCGGCGTGGGCGGCCGCCATGGGGCGCCGGTTCGGGTTCACGGTGCCCGAGCGGCCCGGCTACGACACCGTCGAGGCGATCCGCGCCATGCGCGACGGGAAGGTACGGGTCTTCGCCTCCCTTGGGGGCAACTTCGCCTCGGCGACCCCCGACACCGAGGTGACCGAGGCGGCGCTGCGGTCGTGCGCGCTCACCGTGCAGATCTCGACCAAGCTCAACCGGTCCCACGCGGTCCCCGGCCGCACCGCGCTCATCCTCCCGTGCCTGGGCCGCACCGAACGGGACGTGCAGGCCAGCGGCGAGCAGTTCGTCACCGTCGAGGACTCGATGTCGTGCGTGCACGCCTCCCGCGGCCGGCTCGTTCCCGCCTCCCCGGACCTGCGCTCGGAGGTGGCGATCGTGTGCGGCCTGGGCGAGGCGCTGGGCCTGTCCGGGATACCGTGGCGGCGCTTCCGCGACGACTACCGCGCCATCCGGGCGGAGATCGCCGCGCTCGTGCCCGGGTTCGAGGGCTACGAGGAGAAGGTCGCACAGCCGGCCGGGTTCGTGCTGCCCCACCCGCCGCGCGACTCGAGGACCTTCCCGACCCCGTCCGGTCGGGCCCGGTTCACCGCCGGCGAGGTGCCGGTCATCACCGTCCCGGAGGGCCGGTTGCTGCTGCAGACCATCCGTAGCCACGACCAGTACAACACCACCGTGTACGGCCTGGACGACCGCTACCGCGGGGTGCGGGGCGGTCGGCGGGTGGTGTTCGTGCACCCGGACGACCTGGCGGCGCTCGGCTTCGCCGACGGCGACACCGTGGACCTGGTGTCGGAGTGGCGCGACGGCGTGGACCGGCGGGCACCGGGCTTCCGCGCGGTGGCGTACCCCACCGCCCGGGGCTGCGCCGCCGCCTACTTCCCGGAGGCGAACGTGCTCGTCCCGCTCGACTCCACCGCGGAGGGGTCGAACACGCCGACCTCCAAGTCGGTGATCATCCGGCTGGAGCGTCCCCGCTCCGACCTGGCCACGACCGCGCCAGCTCGCTGACGGTCCGGGTGGCCTCGGCCGGGTCGGCGCCGCGTCCGACGGCCAGGCCGACCAGGTACGCCGACAGCGGGGCGGCCGGGCGGGCGACCCCGTGCGCCACGTCCCTGGCGAGGTCGAGCACGAGGTCGCGGTCGACCGTGCCCCGGTCCAGCCCCAGGGCGGCGCAGGCGGCCGCGGTCCATTCGTCCAACGTGTTCACAGGATGCTCCTCACCCGTCGCAGGTCTGCCTCGGTGTCGCAGTCGTACCACGGCGGGGGCTGGTCGGGCGGCGTCGCTGCCCGCAGGCGCGCCACCCGCAGCGGTGCCAGCACCGTGCGCAGGGCGGCGCCGGGGCCGCCGGCGCGGACGGCCGCCGCCAGCGCCGCCCGCCGCCACACCCCGCCCAGCCACCTGTGCCGGGCGGCCC